>DATJQG010000328.1:0-8746 GCA_035506015.1 Candidatus Edwardsiibacteriota bacterium | reverse complement strand
GCCGCTATGCGACCCGCACCTGGCGCAGCGCGTCGGCCTGGCCCGGCGGGCCGGCATCAAGCGCATCGGCACCGTCACCAACGCGGCGCTGCTGGACCGTGCCGCCGCCGCCGAGCTGACCGCCGCCGGCCTGGGCCTGGTGCACATCAGCCTGGACGGCGCGTCGCGGGACACCTACAACCGGCTGCGCGTCAACCTCGACTTCGACGCGGTGGCCGCCAACATCGACGGGCTGCTGGCGCTGCGGCCGCGGCCGGCCGTCCACATCCAGATGGTGCTGTTCGAGCAGAACCGGGCGGACGCGGCGCGGATCAGGCAGCGCTGGGGCGGCCGGGCCGAACGCGTCATCGTCCGCCAGGCCCAGGACTGGGCCGGGCAGGTCGAGATCCCGGCGCCGGCCTACACCCCGCATCTGCGGCGGCGCAACAGCTGGCCGCCCTGCCGCTACCTGTGGGACCAGCTCAACGTCAGCTGGGACGGCACGGTCCCGCTGTGCTGTTTGGACTACGAGGCGGCGCAGGTGATCGGCGACGCGGTGCGGCAGCCGCTGGCGGGGATCTGGGCGGGCGACGCCCTGCGCGGTATCCGGGAGCGGCATAACAAAGGGGCACGGGACGACGTCCCGCTGTGCCGGCGCTGCGGCTATTATTCAGTATGGTGGTAAAAAAGAACGGCCCCTCGTGCGAGGGGCCGTTCCCGTGTGGGCCGTCAGTGCGCGTGCTCGCGCCGCAGCTCGCGCTCGACGTCGCATTTCTTGAGATCGGCGCGCCGGTCGTAGAGCTTCTTGCCGCGGGCCACGGCCAGCTGCACCTTGACCAGGCCCCGCTTGAAGTACAGCGCCAGCGGCACCAGGGTCAGGCCCTGCTCCTCCCGGCGCTGGGCCAGCTTCCGGATCTCGGACTTGTGCAGCAGCAGCTTGCGCGGCCGGGTCGATTCGGTGTTGTAGCGGTTGCCGTGGTCGTAGGGCGCGATGTGCAGGTTGAGCAGGAACAGCTCGCCGTTGCGGATGTCCGCGTAGCTGTCGCGGAAATTGGCCTGGCCCTGGCGCACCGACTTGACCTCGGTGCCGCTCAGCACCAACCCGGCCTCCAGCGAGTCGAGGATCACGTACTGATGGCGGGCCTTCCTGTTCTGGATCGATTCCGGCATCGCAATAAATCTTGACAGTGGGACGGTTTTTGTTTATAATTACTGTTCGTATCGCTGAGGTGGCGGAATTGGCAGACGCGCTAGGCTCAGGACTTAGTGGCCGCAAGGCCATGGGGGTTCAAGTCCCCCCCTCAGCACCAGGTCACCATCGGGAACGCCCCGCATTGCGCGGGGCGTTTTTCATTGCTCCCCGGCCTTGGCGCCGCACTGGTCGCAGAATTTGGCCGCCGGGCGCAACGCCGCGCCGCAGGACGGACAGCGCGGCGCGGCCGCCGCGCCGTCCAGCTCGGCGGCGGCCTTGAGGAAGGTCCCCACCACGGCCTTGGCCCGCTGCTCGTCGCGGGCCAGCACCAGCACCTTGCCCCACACCGGGTTCTGCATCAGCGCCAGGCCGTCGTACATCGGCATCTGGCGGGATTGCACCGTGGCGGCGATGCCCTCGTGCTGCAGCAGCGACTCCACGGTGGTGGCCATGAACTGGTCCGGCGCCTCGAACACGGCCACCAGGTCCTCGTCGGTGACCTCGACCCCGTCCGGCGGGGCCGCCGGGTCCCCGCTGTCCGCCGCCGGGCCGTCGTCCCGCAGGTACTTCTCGATCACGGCGCCGGCCCGCGCC
Source organism: Candidatus Edwardsiibacteriota bacterium (assembly GCA_035506015.1). Classification (GTDB taxonomy): domain Bacteria; phylum Edwardsbacteria; class AC1; order AC1; family EtOH8; genus DATJQG01. The sequence goes on along the minus strand of DATJQG010000328.1, from coordinate 6,981 downwards.
GCGTCGCCGCGCAGCACCTGCACCTGGCCGCCCTGGACCAGCGCGTCGATCCCGCACCGGCGCAGGTCGGCGACGATCCGCGCGCCCTCGGCCGCGCTGTCGATCTCGCAGATCGGCTGCAGCGGCTCGGTGGCCAGGTCCCGGCCGGCGGCCGCCGGCGGCAGCCGGTCGACCAGCGCCGCGTCGCAATCGGCGCACACCTTGACGCCGGGGTAGTACTCGGTCTTGCAGTTGGGGCAGAATGGCATCGTTTCCCTCGTTCGTTCAATCGGCCAGCAGGATGTTGTTCTTGCCGGTCTCCTTGACCCGGTACATGGCCTTGTCGGCCTGGGACAGCAACTCGTCCGCCGTGGCGCCGTGGCGGGGGAAGCTGGCGATCCCGATGCTGGCGGACAACCGGCACGACAGGTCATGGGCCGTCAGGAATGGTTTGGACTCGATCGCCGCGCGGATCTTCTCGGCCAGCAGCAGGGCCTCCTTGGCGTCGCGGCCCGGCAGCACGATCACGTACTCGTCGCCGCCGTAGCGCGACGCCATCAGCGGCGGCCGCACCAGCGCCGCGATCCGGTCGGCCACCTCCTTGAGGGTCTCGCCCCCCAGCAGGTGGCCGTAGCTGTCGTCGACCTGCTTCATGTGGTCGAGGTCCAGGAACAGCAGCGACACCGGCTTGCGCTCGGCGGCGCCCTGCTCCAGCGCCTGCTTCAGGAACTGGTCGCAGTAGCGCGAATTGTAGAGCCCGGTGAGGTCGTCGGTCACCGACAGCTTGCGGGCCCGCTCGTAGAGCCGGGCGTTCTCGATGGCGATGGCGGCGTGGTCGGTGAAGGTCTGCAGCAGGGTCAGGTCCTTCTCGTCGAACGGGATGTCCCCCACCTTGTTGATGATCTCCACCACGCCGATCAGGCGGCCGCGCGAGACCAGCGGCGCGGCCAGGATCGACTTGGTGCGGAACCCGGTCTTCTCGTCCACCCCGCGGAAGAACCGTTGGTCGTTGGCGGTGTCCGACACGATCACCGGCTGCTTGGCCTGGGCCACCCAGCCGGCCACGCCCTGGCCCACCGGGATCCGCAGCTTGCGGACCGAGTCGCCCTGCTCGCCGGCCGCCACCTCGAACACCAGCTCGTTGGTCTTTTCGTCGAGCATCAGGATCGACCAGGCCTCGGCCTTGATCAGCTCCTTGATCTTGTCCATCACCACGTCCATCACTTCCCTGAACCGCAGCGTCGAGTTCAGCGTCTTGGCGATGGTGTTGAAGGCCGACAGCTCGCGCACCCGCTGCTGGATGTCGGACAGCAGCAGCTTGTTCTCCAGGTTGAGCCGGCGCCGCTCCAGGCCGCGCTCCACCGTCACCAGCAGCTCGTCGTGGCCGAACGGCTTGTTGATGTAGTCGTAGATGCCCTGCCGCAGCTGCTCCCGCACCTCGCGGGAGATGGTGCGGGCCACGAACAGCACCAGCGGGACATCTGGCTTGAGCTCCCGGATCTTCTTCAGCAGCTGCAGGTTCCCCTTGGTGGCCAGCACCACGTCCACCATGATCAGGTCCAGGGTCTCGCTCTTGAGGATCGCCAGCAGCTGGGCGCCCTTGGACGACGCCAGCACCTGGTGCCCGTACTTGGAGAGGATGTGGACGATGGTCAGTGCGAACAGCCGGTCCTCGTCCGCGACCAGGATGGTGGCCATGCTACGCGCCCCCCTCGGCTAACGGTTGCACTTCGTACAGCAGCTTCAGCTCGCCGCGGGCGTCCGGCTCCAGCACCGCGCCGTCGTCCGCCAGCACCACGGAATCGGCGTGGGGCTGGAACTGCAGGGTCTCCAGCTTGCTGGCGTCGTTCTGGGCGGCGCCCTGGAACCCGGTGCGCGAGATCTGCAGCCCCAGCTGCGGGAACAGGTAGGTGCCGTCGGGCAGCACGGTCTTGGCGGTGCCCATGGCGTCCCACAGCTTCTTCTCCCACTCCTCGACCCCGCTGGCCTTGGCCAGGAACAGCTGGTGCAGGTAGTCGGACTCGAAGCGGTCGCTGTTGAGCAGCAGGTTGAAGGCGGTGGCGTGGTCGGCCAGCACCTTGGACCGCATCGGGTCGCGGCAGGTGGAGTACAGGCTGGCGTTGTTAACCAGCACCCCGGAGAGGTCGATGTCGCCGTAGGCGTTGAGCGCCAGCGCCACGTCCCGGCCCACCTCGCCCGAGGCGATGCCCACCCCGATCCGGAACAGCGCCTTGAAGGCCGGGGGCAGCACCGCGTAGTTGGTGCCGTCGTGGAAGATCTCCCGCTCGGTGGCCTGCTTGAACCAGTCGCGGTAGTTGGTGAAATTGTCCTGGATGAACTTCTCGGCCAGCTTCAGCAGCTCCACCGCGCAGGTCAGGGCCTGCTTGCCGGCGTCGGCCGAGGGGATCATCGTCAGCTCGGCGCCCGAGGTCAGCGAGTGCCGCAGCTTGACACCCCGGCCGGTGACCACCTCCTTGAAGCATTTCTCGGTCAGCTCCGGCCCGTTCTCGCCGAACCAGGCCAGCCCGCCGTCGCCGGTGTCCTTGATCAGGAAGCCGCCGTGGGAGCGCACCACCTGCGAGATCAGGTAGCCCAGCTTGTTCTTGATCTCGCGCTCCTTCTCGGCGTTGTGCAGCTTGGCGCTCATGAAGCTGGAGCCGCGGATGTCGTAGGCCATCACCGAGACCGCCTTGAAATGGCGCCGCGTCAGCTTGGCCTTGACCTCGGCGTCGTGGTCGCCGGGGGCGGCCGCGGCCGGCGTCACCGGCCCCTGGGCCGCCATGATGAAGCAGCGGCCGCTGCGCTTCAACCGGTCCGAGACGTAGCGGATCTCGTCGAACAGCTCCTGCTGCCGCAGCAGCGGCGGCTCGCGCAGCAGCAGCGGCGGCCACAGCCGCACCAGCGAGGACAGCCGCTTGTAGGTCATCAGGGCCTCGGCCGCGTCCTTGAGGAAGGCCCGGTAGCCGGCCACGATCTTCTCGACGTGGTAGGCCCGGCCCTCGCTGCGCTCCTCGACCAGCCCGGCCAGGGCCCGCTGGTCGAGCGCCAGCTGCTGCAGTTCCTGGCGCAGCGGCGCCGTCTGCGGGTCCTTGGGGCCGCGCTTGGCCAGGTCGCGCTCCAGCTGGGCGGCCCGGCCCTGGGCCTGGTCGGCGGCCTGGCGCAGCAGCTCCAGCAGCAGCTTGGCGTTGGCGCCGGTCCAGCGCTCCCAGTCCTTGCCGATCTCCTGCTCGAAGATCCGGTACTGCTCCAGGTGCTCGACCACGCTGGCGCTGGCGTCATCGGTCTTGTCGGTCAGGATCGACAGCAGGTCCTTGGGCGCGATCTTCTGCAGCGCCTGGCACTTCTCGATGAAGCCCTGCAGGTTGCGCTCCTTGCGCTCCAGGTCCTGCAGGTACCACAGCTGGGAGAACAGGCCGCGCTGGAACTGGATCAGGGCGTCGCCGATCTTGGACGAGAGGTTGACCAGGTTCTCGGAGAACAGCCTCGTCTCCACGACCTTGGAGACCTCGCCGTTGTTCTGGGCGATCAGGTCCGAGGTCTGCTTCTTGACGCGCAGCGAGAACTTCTGCAGGTCGGCCAGCTCCTGCGCCAGCCGGGCCTCCAGCTCCTGGGCGCGCTTGACCAGGATCTTCTGGATCTCGCGCAGCGCCAGGTCCGAGGCCTTGGGCAGCTTGCCGGTCAGCAGGGCCACGATCTCGTCGGGCTTGGAAAAGGCGGCGGTCCGCAGCGAATCGTAGACCACCTCCTCCTGGTTCTTGACCTGGGCCGAGTACAGCAGGTGGAACAGCTCCGAGAACATCCAGGGCGAGAGGTGCTGCTCCCGCAGCAGGAAGGCCATCTGGCCGATCGGGCAGCGCGCGATGTCGATGTCCAGGTCCCAGCCGCGGTCCAGCACCCGCTCGATCAGCCCCTGGTCGTACGGCTTGTCGGCCAGCACCTGCTGCCGCGCCAGCCGCAGCATCCCGGACAGCTCCAGCCCCAGCCGCCGGTCGATGGCCGGGCGGTGCGCGGCGACCGCGGCGGGCTGGCCGTCCCACCAGGTCAGCGCCATCTCGGCCATCAGCTGGCGGTAGGCCAGCTCGAACACCAGCGCCAGCTCCGGCCGGGCGGATGCGAAATTGGCGTAGAGCTCGTCGATGATGCCGTAGTAGATGTTGTCGGCGAACTCGCGCCACTTGTTCCACCCGCCCTCGTCGCCGTCGGCGATCTCCTGGCTGCAGCAGTCCAGCAGCAGCTCGGCCGCCTGGCCGTGGAACTCGCGGCTGCCCTGGGGCAGCTCGACGTAGACCGCGCCCTGCGCCTGTTGGTCGGTGAAGGCCGCCAGCGTCGAGCGCGGGATCCGCTGCTCCTTGCAGTAGTCCTCGACGGCCTTGAGCGCGGCCTTGCAGGCCGAGGCCCGGCCCCAGGTCTCGTCCAGCTTGGCGAAGTATCGGCTGGCGTCCCCGGCCAGGCGCTCCAGCTCTGCGATGGTGATGCTGATCTCTGCCATTATCCGATCCGGTCCCACCCCTCCATGATCTCCCGCAGCGACGCGGTGATCAGTGCGATGGCCTCCGCCAGGTAGCGTTCGCTGGCGGCGGCGTTGAAATCGGGATAGCCTTTCCCTGGCTGGTTGAGGATCATCGCCGCGTGATAGGGGTAGGGCGCGATCCCGGCCGGGCTGGATCCCGCCTCCTCCTTGCGGTAATCCGCTGTGCTGACCAGCCCCGGGTCAATGGCCTGCAGGGCGGCCAGCTCGTCGGCCACGGCGTGCCCGGTGCCGCCGAAGTGCTTCGTGCCGATCTCCTGGGCCGCGATCCACCAGTGCACCACCACCGAGCGCAGCCGTCCCGCGTCCCACAGCCGCTGGCTGACCCTTTTCAGCTGCTCGTTGTTGCCGCCGTGGCCGTTGATGATCACGATCCGCTTGAAGCCGGCCTCGCCCAGCGACAGGCCGATCTCGCCGACGTATCGCTCGAACGTCTGCGGGGTCACGGTCAGCGAGCCCGGGAAGCCGATCAGCGAGCGGGTGATGCCGTAGGGCACCGCCGGCGCGATCAGGGCGTTGAGCGGGTCGGCCAGCCGCTCGGCCAGGTGTGACGGGATGATCACGTCCGTGCCCAGCGCGCCCGGGCCGTGGGCCTCCACCGTCCCCACCGGCAGGATCACCCGGTCGGTCTGGGCCGGCACCAGCTTCTGGAACTGCTTCCAGTTGAGGTTCATCATATGGCGTTGCATGGCCCCATCCTTTCGTTGCCGCCGTTCGATCCTGGCGGCGGCGTTCGTCCGCATAACGGTCCGAGCCGGGATGCCATTGAACGGATCACCGCAGCAGCAGCGCTTTCTGCACCGCGGCCCGCTGCCCGGACACCTCCAGCCGGAAGAAATACAGGCCGTTGGGCAGCGGCCGGCCCGTGCGGTCGCGGCCGTCCCAGCTGACCGTATGCTCGCCCGCGGCGCAGGGGCCGTCCGCCAGCACCGCGACCTGCTGGCCCAGCACGTTGTACAGCGCCAAACGGACCCGGGCGGCCGCCGGCAGCTGGTAGCTGATGGCGGTGCGCGCGCTGAACGGATTGGGCGTGTTGCGCCGCAGCAACGCCGGCCCCTCCGCCGCGCCGGCCTGCGGGCGCTGGTCGACACCCGCAGCCGGCATCACCCCGCCCAGCCAGTTCATCACGCGGTACATGATCTCGGTCTTGCTGCGGTGCCGGCCCGGCGTGCCGGCGATGGACTCGAACGGGAAACCGAAATAGACCAGCTTGTAGGCCCCCGCGTATTTGATGGCCGCGATGCCCAGGCCGTTGCGGAACGCGAAGCAGGAGTCGGCCCCGGGTTGGGGCAGGATCTTGTCGCAGGAGGCGTAATTGCCGGCGCCGCCGGAACCGCTGAGCATCACGGTGTCGGCCAGGCCGCCGCCGATGGGATCGCCCGGCACGCCCCGGACGCCGACCTGGCTGACATTGTTCGCCAGGTATTGCGCCTTCAGCACGTCCTGGTAGAATCCCGTCGTGCCCAACTGCTGGCCCAGCTGCTTGCTGGAGAGGAACAGCTTGCCCCCGCCGGCCAGGTAGGCCTTGAGGGCGGTGGTATCTGGATCGGTCAGGGTCGCCAGGCTGTCGTTGCCGGTGAACCAGACCACCACCGGGAACAGGGCCAGGGTGTCGGCCGCCGGCGAGCCCTGGCCGGCCACGGTCCAGGTGCGGCACAGGATGCCGTTGGAGTCCAGCGCCGCCTGGTAGTACTGTTCGAAGGCCGAGCCGTTGTCGTCGTCGACCAGCAGCACCCGCGGCGTCCCCACCGGGACCTCGAAGGTGTCGCTGCGGTCGTAGGTGCCCTGCGCGCAGGCCTTGGCCAGGGTGAAGGTGACCTTGTGGGGGAAGGTCCCGGGCTTGACGTAGAACACGAACGAGTCGGCGCTGCACGCGGCGCTGGCCCCGGCGTTGATCGCCGGGAAGGTCGCCGTGCTGTCGGTGATCGTGACGCTGGTGTCGGCGCTGCGCAGCGTGGCGCTGACCCCGGTGGCGTTGGTCCAGCCGGCCGTGTTGGCCAGCGTCACGGCCAGGCCCACCGACTCGCCGGGATCGGCCAGGCTGTCGTGGTCGCCGGCGGCGTCGTTGAGCCGCTCGCCCGCCAGCGTCAGGTCGCCGCCGCCGACGAAGATGTCCAGCGTCATGGTGTCGCCGTCGGCGTTGGCGATGTTGTATGCCGCGCACATCGTCAGGGCGTTGCTGTAGTCCTTGGAGCTGGGGTCGGAGAACGGGTCGAACGCCGTCTTGGTGCCGGGGCACCAGTAGTCGCCGTTGTCGTACGAGGCCAGCGTGGTGTCCAGGTGGTCCTTGGTGCCGCCGCCGTACCACAGGCCGGTGGCGCATTCCAGGTCGACCAGCTTGCGGGCCTCGTTGCTGTTGCCCGACTGGGACTCGTCGATGTGCCAGATCAGCAGCCCGTCGTTCGGCAGGTACTGGTCGTGGCCGATGCGCCGCCGGTTCTCGACCAGGAAATACTGCTGGCCGTAGACCCCGT
>DATJQG010000327.1:0-5603 GCA_035506015.1 Candidatus Edwardsiibacteriota bacterium | reverse complement strand
CCGTCCTGGGCGACGTCGCGCTTTCCCCAGATCCACGTCGTCCGATCCGATGCCAACCTGGGCTACGCCGGCGGCTGCAACCTGGGCATCCGCGCGACCAGCGAGGAATACGTCGTGCTGCTGAACAATGACACCGAGCTCGAGCCGGGCTGGCTGGGCCACCTGGTCGCCGCGCTGGACGCCGACCGCGCAGTGGCCGCCGCCCAACCCAAGATCCTGTGGCTGAAAGACCGAACCAAACTCGACTACTCGGGCGGCGCCGGCGGCCTGATGGACCGCTACGGCTTCCCCTACTGCCGCGGCCGCCTGTTCGAGACGCTGGAGACGGACAATGGGCAGTACGACGGCGCGGCGCCCGACATCTTCTGGGCGTCGGGCTCGGCGTCGATCTACCGCCGCGCGGCCCTGGACGCGGTCGGCCCGCTGGACGAGGACTTCTTCATGCACATGGAGGAGATCGACCTGTGCTGGCGGATGCACCTGGCGGGCTGGCGCGTGGTCGCCGCGCCGCGGTCGGTGGTCTACCACCTGTCGGGCGGCTCGCTGCCGGCCGGCAATTTCCGCAAGCTGTACCTCAACCACCGCAACAGCCAGCTGATGCTGTGGAAGAACTACTCGCTGGGCACCCTGGCCTGGGTCTGGCCTGCGCGGCTGGCGCTGGAGCTGTCGGCCCTGGGCAAGGCCCTGGCATCGCGCGACTGGGACTGGGCGCGGGCCATCGTGCAGGCGCTGCGGTGGATGGCCGGGCATCCCGCCGCCGTCTGGCGCAAGCACCGGGCAGTGCAGGCGCTGCGCCGTGTGCCGGACTCGGCGATCGCCGCGACGATGCACCGCGGCAGCATCGCGCTCGCGTATTTCCTGCGCGGCGCCCGGACCGCGCGGGAACTGGAATGAGATGAAGCAAGCGATCAAGAAGACCGTCACCCTGCTGCTGCGGATCGCGATCAGCCTGGCGCTGATCGCCTGGATCCTCTACAAGGTCGACCGCCGCCAGCTGATGGGGACCATCCGCGCCATCGACCCATGGCTGGCGCTGCTGGCCGTGGCCGCGTACGTCGTGGTCAACGGCCTCTGCGCCTGGCGCTGGCAGGTGCTGCTGCGGGCCCGCGGCGTCGAGACCGGGTTCTGGCCGCTGCAGCGCTATTTCCTCAACGGGCTGTTCTTCGGCAATTTCCTGCCGACCACGGTGGGCGGCGACCTGATGCGGGCCTACCTGGTGGCCGACCAGTGCAGCAAGAGGTCCGACGCCCTGGCCTCGGTGCTGGTGGACCGGGTGATCGGCCTGTTCGGCGTGATCCTGACCGGCGTGGCGGGGCTGATCCTGGTGGCGCGCACCGGCCAGGAACTGGCGCTGCTCAAGGCGATGGCGGTGTCGATCACCGCGGCCCTGCTGCTGGTGGCCCTGTTCCTCAACAAGGCGCTGGTGCGCAAATTCCGCTGGATGCTGCGGGTCCCGCTGATCGAGCGGATCGAGCAGCAGCTGGTCGACTTCTACCACTCGATCTACGTCTACCGCACGCACCCCCTGGCCGTGGTCTGGGCCTTCCTGCAGTCGCTGCTGATCCAGCTGATGGTGGTGGTCACCGCCTACTGCATCGCGCTGTCGATGCACCTCGGCATCTCGATCCGTCCCTTCGTCCTCTACATGCCGGTGATCGGCGCGGTCAGCATGGTCCCGGTCTCGATCAACGGCTGGGGCCTGCAGGAGGGTGCCTTCATCGTCTTCTTCGGCCGGGCCGGGCTGTCCCGGCCCGAGGCCCTGTCGCTGGGTTTCCTCTACCACCTGGTGGCGGTGGCGATCTCGCTGGCCGGGGGGCTGCTGTGGCTGTTCTATGGCGGCCGCAGGAAGCCGTCGCCGGATGAGCCGTGCCCCGATCCCAATCCCTGATCGCCGGACATCAGCATGCGCATCGTATTCATGGGCACGCCGCAGTTCGCGGTGCCGACCCTCGACGCCCTGCAACAGGCCGGCCACGACATCGCGGCGGTGTTTACCCAGCCCGACCGCCCGGCCGGCCGCAGCGGTGCGCCGCAGGCCCCGCCGGTCAAGGACCGGGCGCTGGAGCACGGCTGCGCCGTCCATCAGCCGCAGCATCTCAGGTCCGCGGACATTGAGCGGACCCTGCGGGAGCTCAGTCCCGAACTGCTGGTGGTGGTGGCCTACGGGCTGAAGCTGCCGCCCCGCATCCTGGGGATCCCGCCGCGCGGCGCCGTCAACCTGCATCCCTCGCTGCTGCCGAAATACCGCGGCGCCGCGCCCGTCAACTGGGCGCTGATCAACAGCGATCCAACCACGGGCATCTCCACGATGTTCATGGCCGATGCCATGGACGCCGGCGACGTGATCCTGCAGCAGGAGGTGGCCCTCCTGCCCGACGAGACCGCGGGCGACCTCGAGCAGCGCCTATCGCGGCTGGGCGCTGCGCTGGTGGTCACAACCGTGGACCTGATCGCCGCGGGGAACGCGCCGCGCACGCCGCAGGACGCGGCGCTGGCCACGCTGGCGCCCAAGCTGAAACCGGAGGACGGCAGGATCGATTGGCGATCCACGTCGCAGCGGATCCGCGATCTGGTACGGGGCACGACGCCCCGGCCCGGCGCATTCACGATCTTCCGCGGCCAGCGGCTGGAGATCGCCGCGCTCTCGGTGCTGCCGGGAACGGCAACCACCGGCACAAAAGACACCGCCGGTGCGATCGCCGCACTGGATAGAAAACTGGGACCGGTCGTGGGCACGGCGGACGGCGCGGTCGCCATCACGTCGCTGAAACCCGCGGGAAAGAGGGCGATGACCGGCAACGAGTTCCTCAACGGCTACCGCCCGGCCATCGGCGAACGGCTGGGCTGACGCCATGCTGGGCGACAAGAAAACATTCCTGGGCCTCTCGTTCCTCAGCCTGGTGCTGCTGGGGACCGCCGTGCTGCTGCTGTTCTGGCTGGTGCTGCCGCGGCTGGAACTGATCGGCCGCTGGCTGACCCTGGTGGCGGGCGGGCTGGCCGCGCTGTTCCTGCTGACCGTCAGCGGCGGCCTGCTGCTGCTGTTCCTGTCGGCGGTGACCGAGCGCGATTTCCTGTTCCCCCACGGCGAGAAGCAGGTCACGGTCAAGGTGCTGTACCCCATCAACCTGCTGCTGGGTTTCCTGCTGGGCATCGGCAAGGAGCGGGTGGGAGAGTCGTTCGTGGCCTTCAACAACGCCCTGGTGCTGGCCAGCCGCAAGCGGCTGGACGTTTCCAACCTGCTGATCCTGCTGCCGCACTGCCTGCAGTGGAGCGAGTGCGGCCAGCGCGTCACCGCGGACATCCGCAACTGCCGGGGTTGCGGCAAGTGCCTGCTGGGCGAGCTGTCCGCGGTCGCCACCCATGTCGGCGCCCGCATCACCGTGGCCACCGGCGGCACCCTGGCGCGGCGGGTGATCGGCGAGGCCCGTCCCACGGTGATCCTGGCCGTGGCCTGCGAGCGCGACCTGGTGTCCGGCATCCAGGACGCATACCCCATCCCGGTCTACGGCATCCTCAACCAGCGGCCGCACGGCCCCTGCCGCAACACCACCGTCGACATGGCCGCGCTGGCCGCCGGCCTGTCGACCCTGCTGGGACGGCCGATCGCATGGGCGCCCGCGCCGCGGCCCTGAGGATCCTGGCCGGCTCGGAACAGGGGACGGCGCTGAGCGACGGGCTGCTGGAGGATGCGGCGGCGAGCCTGCCCAACCCGGCCGACCGCGGCCTGCTCAAGGAGCTGGTGGCCGGCGTGCTGCGCCACCGCAGCCGGCTGGACTGGACCCTGGACGGCTCGCTGACGAAGGGCGTGGCATCGCTGACGGTGTGGGAGCGCAACAACCTCCGGCTGGGGCTCTACCAGGTCGCGTTCCTGGACCGGGTGCCGCAGTTCGCCGCGGTGGACGAGGCCGTCAAGCTGGCCAAACGGTTCGGCCGGCGCGGGACAATAGGCTTGACAAATGCGGTGCTGCGGGATATAATACGAAAACGGGCCTGGGCGAAACCGCTTGATATTGCAGACAGTTATGCCCGACTGGCGGTCGAGCATTCGCACCCGGAATGGCTGGTGCAGCGCTGGGCCGACCAGCTGGGGATGGCGCAGGCCGCGGCGCTGCTGGCCGCCGACAACCGGCCCGCGCCGCTGACAATCCGGGCCAACCGGCTGAAAACCACTGTCGACGGTCTTTTAAATACGCTGGCTGCGTCCGATTATGCGCCGCGCCGCAACCCGCTGGCCGCGACGGCGCTGGACATCGGCGCGCCGGGGGATCTGCTGCGCAGCCAGCCGTTCCGGCAGGGGCTGTTCTACGTGCAGGACGCGGCCGCCCAGGTGACTTCGTCACTGGCGCGGATCGACCAGGATGGAACTGCGCTCGACCTGTGCGCTGCGCCGGGCGGGAAGCTGTCGGCCCTGGCCGAGGCCGCGCCCGGCGCGACGCTGGTCGGCGCGGACATCGGGCTGGCGAAGCTGGCGCGCCTGCGGCAGAACCTGCGGCGCCTGGGCATCGGCGGTGTGGCGCTGGTCTGCGCCGACACCGCCGCTCTGGCGGCGCGCCGGCCGTTCGACCTGGTGCTGGTCGACGCGCCCTGCAGCGGCCTGGGCGTGCTGCGCCGCCGGTTGGACCTGCGCTGGCGGATCGCGGCGGACGACATCGCGCGGCTGGCGGAACTGCAGCGGCGGATCCTGGACAACGCGGCGCGTCTGGTCAAGCCGGGCGGGCGGATCGTCTACAGCACCTGTACCCTGACGCCGGAGGAGAACGAGGAACAGGTCGCGCAATTCCTCGGCGGGCACCGGGAGTTCTCGCTGGCGGCCCCGGACCTGCCTGCGGCGATGGTCACTGATTGCTGTCTCTATCTCTGGCCGCACCGCCACGGCGCCGACGGCGCGTTCGCGGCCTGTCTGACCAAGGCGAATTGACCGGCCCGGCACCGCATCAATCAACGAACACTTAGTGGAGGGGATATGCCGATATACGAACAGACCAACAACCGCAAGGGGCTGGTAGGGTCGATCGTCGCCGGCGCGATCAGCGGGCTGGTGATGGCGGTGCTGTGGTGCAACGTGTTCCAGCCGATGCTGGAAACGTCCGAGGTCCCGGACGTCACCGGGAAGAAAGTGGAGATCGCCAGGTCGATCCTGGAAGGCCGGGGATTCCGGGTGTTCCAGGACGCGGCGGTCAGCGACCCGTCGGTGCCCGAGGGCGCGGTCAGCAAGCAGGACCCGGTGCCCGGCCAGAAGGTGGCCAAGGGATCGACCGTCAAGGTCTGGCCCAACGGGGCCGGCAGCACGGTGCCCAACGTCAAAAGCCTGCCGCTGCCCCAGGCCACGGTGCTGTTGCAGCAGGCCGGGCTGAAGCTGGGCCAGGTGACCATGCAGCCGTCCGACTCGGTGCCCAAGGACGCGGTGATCTCCAGCTCGCCGGCGATCGGCGCCCAGGTGCCCAAGGACGGCGCCGTGGACTTGATCATCAGCGCCGGCGCGGGCGAGGTGACGGTGCCGGCGGTCAAGGGCTGGGGCAAGTCCCGGGCCTCGGACATGATCAAGCAGGCCGGCCTGACGGTCGGCAGCGTCCGCACGGTCTATGACGAGACGGGCGAGATCG
>DATJQG010000326.1:0-2820 GCA_035506015.1 Candidatus Edwardsiibacteriota bacterium | reverse complement strand
CCGCGGGACGGCCCATGGCGGCCGATCGCCTCCAGGGCGTAGGCCGAGCAGGTCGGCTCGAAGCGGCAGACCCGCGGCAGCAGCGGTCCGATCGCCACCTGGTAGAGGCGGATCGGCGCCCGCAGCGCGGCGGCCAGGGCGGCGTCGACGCGCGTCATTTCCCGCCGTCCTTCGCCAGGGATTGTTCCAGCAGCTGCGCCATGGCCCGGCCGACGGCCGCGTAACCAATGACGGCGTTCGCGGAGAAGACCAGGTCCGCGCCCGGCCCGACCTGGGCCTTGAGCCTGCGGTAGGACTCGCGCATCCGCCGTTTCATCAGGTTGCGCGCCACCGCGCCGCCGATCCTGCGGCGCACGATGAATCCGGCCCGGGCCGGCCGGCCGGTGTTGCCGGTCACGGTCAGTGACAGGCCGTCCCGGCTGGCGCGCCGTCCCGTCTTCAGCACCAGGGTGATGTCGGCGGAAGCCCGCAGCCGTTCGCGCTTGGCGAAGGTTTGCCGGTCGGCCGTCATCGCGGCGCTCTCGGGGGGCATCGGGTCGAAGGACCGTTAGTGCTTCTCGTCCGAGACGGTCAGCTTGTGGCGGCCCTTGGCGCGGCGGCGCGCCAGCACCTTGCGGCCGTCGGCCGTGGCCATCCGCGCGCGGAACCCGTGCTTGCGGGCCCGCTTGGTGCGGCTGGGCTGGTAGGTTCGCTTCATCTAGCTCTCCTGGTTTGGTTGATAACTGGGGTGAATGCAGAAAACCACGGATTGCGGAAAAGCCGATCCGGGAAAACAGCTTTCCTCCCTGAATTCCGCGCACCCGTGGCCGTTATTTCCACATTATATACAATAATCATACCCGAAAAAAGCCCCCAAAGTCAAGGGATTTCAGCCGGGGCCGGGCCGGATCAGAACTTGAAGACCACCGGGATCAGCCCGATCACGCCCCTCATCAGCGCCGGCGCGGCGATGTTGCGGGTGCGCTGGTAGAGGAACCCCAGCGCCAGGGCCGACAGCGGCGCGATCATCAGTCCCTGCACCAGGGCAACGCGGACATCGGCGTTGCGCGCCGACAGCTGCACCAGGGCCTGGGCCAGGCCCGTCAGCCAGGCCGCCAGCAGCAGGCCCCAGGTCTGTCCGAACAGCCGTTCCAGGGAGGCCTGGACGTAGCCCCGGCAGAACAGCTCGGGCAGCAGGCCGGCGCCGATCAGGTACCACAACGCCTGCCCGGCCAGCCGCGGCCAGGGCATGGTCACGACGTCCCGCGGCAACCGCATCGCCTGGGCCAGCGCCATCGCCACGCCAGCCGCCAGGGCCACCAGCATCCCCCGCCACAGGTTGGTGCGGGTGAATCCCGCGAACGCCCAGGGATCCTGGTCGCGCGCGGTCCAGACCAGCGCCAGCAGCGCCAGCACCAGCGTGACCATCGCGCCGCCGTACTGCGCGATCACGGCCGGGGATTGCTGGCGTTCCGTCAGCTGGGAGATGAACGGTCCCTGGGCCAGGAACGCCAGGCCCAGTAGCGCCAGCACCGCGAAGTGCTTGGGCCGGAACCCCGACCGTTGGCGGGGCCGGGCCTCGATCCTCGCCAGCCGGGCCAGGAACGCCACCAGCAGCAGCGCCAGCAGAGCGACGGCCGCCTGCTGCGCCAGCAGCCCGGGAAGGCCGACCATGTTCGCCGCCAGCGCCCGGCCCGGGTCCGCCGCCAGCCGGTCGTCGCGGAACGTCAGGAAGGGCCGCACCGGGTCCAGCACGCTGACCCGCTTGTCGTCGGCCCTGAGCAGCACCTCCGGCGGGAAGCCCGTCCCCAACATCCGGTAGTGCAGCGCTCCCTGGTCCGGCAGCATGGCCCAGCGGCCCAGCATGTGGGACGCCCGGCTATAATGCTGCAGCAGCTGCTGGCCGCGGGCCAGCGCTGCGGCGTGGGGCGTCGGCACCAGCTGCGCGGACAGCGCGATCCGGTTGTAATCCTCGGGGTGCAGCGCCATCAACAGCTCGCTGAAGCGGTAATCCCAGAGCTGCAGCCCGGTCTTGTGCCAGAACCGCGGCGGGATCTGCACCAGGCATTTGCCCCGCCCCGTCACGTAGGCGCCGGTGACCGTCCGGCCCTCGCGGTAGCCGGGGACGAAGAAGCCGCTGTCGACCTCCACGGTGACGGGCGGGCGGTCGATCACCAGGCGGTCGAAGCGGTAGGCCCGCCCCACCGAGTAGTCCGGCGCCAGCAGGCCGGCGGCGATCAGCGCCAGCAGCACCGTGAAGATCGGCGGGATGGTGATGCGCATGGCGCCCCGCTCAGGCCGAGCCGTACTGCTCGGCCGCCTTGACGAACCGCTGGAACAGGCGGCGCTGCTCCGGGCAGGTGTCGACGATCCGCTCGGGGTGCCACTGCACGCCCATCAGGAACCCGCGGTCGCAGGACTCGACGGCCTCGATCACGCCGTCGGGCGCCCAGGCCGCGGCCCGCAGGCCCGGCGCCACGTCCCGCACCGCCTGGTGGTGGGCGCTGTTGACCGCCGCCTGCGTCGTTCCCAGGATCGCGGCCAGGCAGGACTCGGGCGCGATGCTGACCGCGTGCACGGTGTCGTCGGGCTTGTCCTCGCGCTGGTGCTCGAAGCGCGATCCCTGCTCGTCGCCGATGTCCTGGTACATCGTGCCGCCCAGGGCCAGGTTCAGCAGCTGCTCGCCGCGGCAGATGCCCAGCACCGGCATCCGGCGCGCCACGGCCCGCGGGATGATGGCCAGCTCGAACTCGTCGCGCAGCGGGTTGAAGAACTTGGCCCGGGGGTGGTTCTCCTTTCCCAGGTGCCGGGCCTCGACGTCGCCGCCGCCGATCAGCAGCA
>DATJQG010000325.1:0-2318 GCA_035506015.1 Candidatus Edwardsiibacteriota bacterium | reverse complement strand
GACGACAACGCCTACGCCAATTCCTTCATCCACGGCGATTACCTGACCAACGCCCTGGCCGCGGGCGGCTGGGCCTACGACTGGTGGTCGACCACCGACAACGGCCAGTTCACCACCACCCAGCTCAAGCAGTACAAGGCGGTGTTCTTCCAGGTGGCGCAGGACGGCCCGCAGGGCGGCAACTACCCGTCGTTCACGCCGGCCCAGCGCGAGACCATCAAGCTGTACCACGACGGCGGCGGCCGGTTCGCCATGACCGCCAACGACCTGGGCTGGGACACCTGGACCAACCAGGTTGCCGGCCCCGACCTGCAGGCCGACACGATGTTCGGCCGCAACTACCTGCATTTCACTTACAAGGGCGACATCGGGAACACAGCAGTGGCGAATATCACCCCGCTCTACGGCATGACCGGCGACCCGATCTCGGGCACCTGGACCGGCGGCGTGACGCACCAGCCGTGGCGCTCGGGCGCGGGCGGCGACAGCATCTGGTGCTCGGGCCGTCTGGCCGGCTATAACGGCGCGGCCGGCACCTATGCCGATGTCTGGAAGATGCCGCGCTCCAACGACACCTGCGGCGTGCGGTGGGAATCGAACGCCAACATGGGCTCGCTGGGCAGCGGCATCTGGGGCGGCTACCATACAAGGGTCGTGCATAATGCATTCGAGATCACCCAGCTCGACACCACCAGCCACACCAGCACCACCCGCCGCGACATCCTCAACAACATGTTCATCTGGCTGATCGGCCACAACCACCCGGTGGACACCATCCAGACCCCGGTCGCGGCCACCACATACACCACCAGCCCGATCAGCATCGCCTGGCGCTCCACGGCCCAGGGCGGCGCGACGATCGACACCACCTGGGTGGAATACTCCAACAACGAAGGGTCCAGCTGGAACCTCCTGACCTCCGGCCACGCCGTCACATCTCCGTACAGCTGGGACATCTCGGCGCTGGAGAACGGCACCAAGTACCAGGTGCGGGTGCGGGTCAAGGACACCGGGGTCTACCCGGCGATGGCCGGCTATGACACCGTCGGCAATTTCACCATCATGAAGGCCAGCGGCGGCGACTTCACTGGCCCGATCGTGATGCCCGGCACCATCGCGCTCAACCTCGACCCGGTGGCCAACACCGCGCCGCTCGACAGCCTGTTCGTGTCGGCGGTGATCACCGACTCCACCACCGGCCTGTCCAACATCGCGGCGGCCAAGTGCTCGCTGTACGTGGGCGGCACGGCGCTGGTCTACAACATGAGCGGCGCTTGGAACGCACCGCAGCTCACGGTGCGCGATACCATCGTGACGCTGGGCTGGGCGGCCGGCACCTACAAGCTGTACGTGATGGGCGCCGACAACAGCGCCAAGGCCCTGCGCTGGGGCGCGATCGATTCCTCGATGTCCGTGACGATCGCCAACAACCTGCACAACCTGTCGGTCAGCTTCACCATGGCGCTGGCCCAGACCTCGCCCGACGGCATCGAGCTGGTCTGGCAGACGGCCTCCGAGAGCGAGTCCTACCAGTGGCTGATCGAGCGCGGCGCCAGCGAGAACGGGCCGTTCGCCCAGATCGCCGCGCTGCCGGCGGCCGGCAACAGCTATGTGACCAAGGAATACCGCTACAAGGACGCCGCGGTCAGCCCCGGCGCGGTCTACTACTACCGGATCGTCGAGCTCAACCAGCACGGCGAGCGGGCGCTGTACGGGCCGATCCACGCCCAGGCCCAGAGCATCACCTCGTTCGCGCTGGCGGCGGGCCGGCCCAACCCGTTCAGCACCGAGCTGAAGATCAAGTACCAGCTGCCGGTGGAATCGAACGTCTCGCTGGCGGTCTACAACATCACCGGCCAGCGGGTGCGGTCGCTGCAGAACGGCGTGCAGCCGGCAGCCTACTACACGGCGACCTGGGACGGCAAGGACGACAACGGCAAGGCCATGCCCAACGGCGTCTATTTCTACAAGCTCAAGGCGAACTCGGTGACCACGGCCGCCTCGTTCGAATCGATCAAACGGGCGACCCTGATCAAATAACCCGGACTCTGGCCGGAAAAGGGATGTGCGAACGCACATCCCTTTTCCATTGGACCGATCACGCCATCGAATGCTTCAGCGCTTGCGCGAGAACCCGATGGCGTTATAAAGGGAAGGAGGGGACTCGATCTCATTATTAGGGATATCTGAACTCTATTGAGTGTAGATGGGAATGGTGCAATGATAATGCAATTTTATGCATAATGTTCATTTAAGTGTAAAAGTTGCACATATGCAATAGATTTTATAAAGAATGAAATCCGTAATTCATTAAATGG
>DATJQG010000324.1:0-4533 GCA_035506015.1 Candidatus Edwardsiibacteriota bacterium | reverse complement strand
GTGGCCGTACGCCTTGGCCACACCGTAGGGGCTGCGGGGATGGAACGGGGTCAGCTCGTTCTGCGGCGTCTCGCGCACCTTGCCGAACATCTCCGAGCTGGAGGCCTGGTAGAATTTGATCTTGGGGTTGACCAGCCGGATCGCCTCCAGCACCTTGGCCACGCCCAGCGCGGTGAACTCACCGGTCAGCACCGGCTGCACCCAGGAGGTGGGCACGAAGCTCTGGGCCGCCAGGTTGTAGACCTCGTCCGGCGCGGTGTCCTTGATGATGCTGATGATCGACAGCTGGTCCAGCAGGTCGGCCTGCACCAGCTCGATCCTGTCCATGATATGCTCGATCCGCTCGAATTTCTCGGTGGAGGCCCGCCGCACCATGCCGTAGACCGTGTAGCCCTTGGAAAGCAGGAAATCGGCCAGATAGGAGCCGTCCTGGCCGGTGATGCCGGTGATCAGTGCTTTCATCTATGGTCTCGCGATCCTCTGCTGTTACTACGATCGACCGTTGGGGTTTGTTGCATGGCGGAGAGACTGGGATTCGAACCCAGGACACCTTGCGGTGTACACGCTCTCCAGGCGTGCTCCTTCGACCACTCGGACATCTCTCCGTTGACCCAGGTTGGCAACCACAGAGAACACGGAGTCTACTCCGGGAACAATGGAATACGGCCTCTGTGACCTCCGTGGTGATGGACTTAAAACTCCGTCGTGCCTGTGAAATTGAAATCCTCGACCTGCAGCGCCGGGACGACCACCCCGGCGGCGAAGCGGCTGCCGTAGCTGTTGCCCTCGCTGACCAGCGTCACGTCGCGCGAGATGGCCGTGACGTTGGACAGCGCCTTCAGCACGCTCTCGGTGAAGCGCAGGTTCCTGACCGGTTTGGTGATCTTGCCGTCCTCGATCAGGAACGTGCCGTCGCGGGTCATCCCGGTGATCTCGACCTTCATCGGGTCGATGATGTTGCAGTAGTTGAACCGCGTGACGTAGACGCCGCGCCCGACCGAGGCGACCATTTTTTTCAGCGAGGAGTCGCCGCCCCGCATCGTCAGGTTCATCGGGTAGGGGAAGAACGAGCCGGTGCCGTGGCCGGTGCTCTGCGTCTTCTCCTTGTTGGCGGTGTAGGAATTGTGGACCACCGCGCGGGCCACGCCGCGGTCGATCAGCGTCACGCGCTGCCGCGGCAGGCCCTCGAAATCGAACGGGAAGGCCAGGCCGCTGGCGCTGTAGGCGTCGTCGCCGATGGTGACCGAGGGGTGGACGATGCGCTTGCCCATGTTCAGCCCCATGAAGCTGTGGCCCTCCTGCACGGCCAACGCCGAGAACCCGCCGGCCAGGAACTCCAGGAAGGTGGCCACGGCCGTCGGCTCCAGCACCACCTCGTAGCGTCCCGGCCGCAGCGCCGCGGGGCGCTGGGAATCGACCGCCTTCCTGACGGCGTGGGCCGCGATCGCCCTGAGGTCCAGCGCGCCGACGTCGCGGGCCGCGCCCTGGGCGTAGCCGGCCCCGGTCGCCGTCATGGCGATGGTGTTGACGTAGGCGTCGGTGCAGCAGGCGTACTGCGTCACGCCCAGCGAATTGGCGATGCCGATCTCGGCGGTCCCGGTCGAGAAGGCGCCGTAGGCCTGGGCCCCGTGCCGGTCCGCCAGGTCGCAGACGATCTTGGCGCCCGCGGCCCGCTGCCGGGCCGAGCAGTTGGCGGTGCCGGCGTAGAACAGCCGCGGCGCCTTGAGCGTGGCCTTCACCGGGCGCGGCAGGGACACGAAGTCGGGGTTGTCGCGCTGCACCTTGGCGATGGCGCAGGCCTGCTTGACGGTCCGCCTGACGGCCTCGTCCGACAGGATGTTGGTCGAAGCCGCGCCGATCTTGGTGCCGTCCACCGCCCGCACCGACAGCGTGGCGTTGCGCTCGGCCACGTTCTGGTGCACCGCCGAGTTGGCGAAGCGGGTCAGGAACGAGTCCTCGGCCGTGATCATCACCTCGGTCTGGCCGGCCGTGGAGGCCCGCAGCGCCTGGCGCAGCAGCGCCGTGATCCTTGATTCACCGTGCATAGTGACCTCGAAAGGGAATTGGTATTATACCAGCATTTATTTTGGCAGTCAAGCCCAAACACCCAGCGCTAGGGCAGCGCGGCGGCCTGGGCCTCGAGCTTGGCCAGCTTGTCCCGGTATTCGGCCAGCCGCCCCTGTTCCTTGGCCACCACTTGGGGCGGTGCCTTGGCCGCGAAGCCGGCGTCCGCCAGCTTGGCGGCGATGTTGTCGATCGACGTGCGCAGCGCGGCGATCTCCTTGGCCAGCCGGGCCCGCTCTTTGGCGGCATCGATCAGGCCGGCGACGTAGATCTCGGCGCCGGCCACCACCGCCGCGGCGGCATCGGCGGGCCGGGCGGCGTCGGCCGCGACCTCGAACCGCTCCAGGCCGGCCAGCGCCATGATGTGCGCCCGGGCCCCGGCCAGGTCGCCGCGCGCCGCCCCGTCGGCCTTGACGGCCGCGGCCAGCTTGCGCGACGGCGGCACCGCGTACCGGGTGCGGATGTCGCGCACCGCCCGGATCACCTCCATCACCCGGCCGAAGCGCTCCTCCAGCGCCGCGTCCCGCCACCCCTCGCCGGGCCGGGGCCAGGCCGCGGCGATCAGCAGCGGCGAGCCCGGCAATGGCCGGTCGATGCCCCGCCGGGGCACGGCCTGCCCGAGGTGGGTCCACAGCTCCTCGGTGATGTAGGGCACGAAGGGGTGCAGCAGGCGCAGCAGCTGGTCCAGGGCATAGGCCAGCACCTGGCGGGCGGACGCGGCGTCCTCCCCGCCGGCCTTGAGGCGCGGCTTGATCAGTTCCAGGTACCAGTCGCAGAGCTCGGACCAGAAGAACTCCCGCGCCGCGCCGATGGCGGACGCGGGGTTGTAGGCGTCCAGCTGGGCGTGGACCGTCGCGATGGCCGCGGTCAGCCGCGACAGCAGCCAGCGGTCCTCCTCGGCCAGCGCGCTGGGTTCGCGCGGCTCGAAGCCGGCCCCCTCCAGGTTCATCAGCGCGAAGCGGAACGCGTTCCATAGTTTGTTGCAGAAATTGCGTCCGACGTCGAACCGCTCGCTGACCAGCTTGGCGGCCGGCACGCCGGGCATGGTGCCCAGCACGTCGAACTCCTTGCCGGTGGCCGGGTCGAGGTAGGTGAAGATGGTGCTGCCGTGCTTGGCCGCGGCCAGGTCGACCAGCTGGCCGGTGTAGGGCGAGACGGCCTGCACCGGCAGCCGGATGTCCTGGGTGCCGGTCTGCATTTCGCACACCACGTAGCGCATGGCGTCGGCGCCGTACTTCTCGATGATGTCCACCGGGTCGATGCCGTTGCCCTTGGACTTGCTCATCCGCTCGCCCTTGCCGTCCTGGATATTGGCATGGATGAAGACGTCGGTGAACGGCACGTCGCCCATGTTGTAGAGGCCGGTCAGCACCATCCGCGCCACCCACAGCGTGATGATGTCGCGGCCGGTCACCAGGCAGGAGCCGGGATAGTAGTAGGACAGGCAATCGGGATTGTTCTCGACCGGCCCCAACGGCGACTGCCCGGCATCGATCCCCGCCGTGGCCGGGTCGGGCCAGCCCAGGGTGCTGTGCGGCCAGATGGCGCTGGAGAACCAGGTGTCCAGCACGTCATCGTCGTGCGTGAACCCGCGGGACTCGAGATCCTTCGCGTGCGCCGCGTCAGCGGACTCGTCGAGCAGGCAGACCTGGATGTCGGCCTTCGTGCCGCCGCTCAAGACCTGCGCGAGGTCGGCGAGCGCCCGCTGCCGCCCCTGCTCGTCGTAAGCGATGACGCAAATCTCAGGCCGGCCAGCGGCTTGTTCCAGATAGGCCCGCATCGTGGCGAAACCGCCGGCGTCGATGCGCTGCGACCAGATCGGGATGCGGTGTCCCCACCACAGCTGCCGGCTGATGCACCAGTCGCGCTTCTCGGCCAGCCAGTTAACGTAGGTGCTGCGGTAGCGCTCGCCGAAGGGATGGAAGGCGACCGTCCGCCCGCTGTGCGAGCGCCACGTCCCGCAGACGGCGTCGATCGCCGCCTGGGCCAGGCCGGGCGCCCGGAACTCGCCCGCCGTCCCCCGCCCCATCAGCACGCCGCCGTCGATGTCGCCCATCCGGACGAACCACTGCCGCGAGAGGTAGGGCTCGATCGGCGTCTTGGAGCGGTCGGAGTGGCCGATCTCCACCTGGCGGTCCTCGACGCTTTCCACCAGTCCTTGGGACGTCAGATCGGCCAGCACCTTGTCGCGGGCCGCGAAGCGGTCCAGCCCCTGGTAGGCGCCGGCGTTGGCGTTGAGCGTGCCGTCGGGATTGAGGATGTTGATCACTGCGATCTTGCCCTGCTGGCGGCCCCAAACCTCGTAGTCGTTGGGGTCGTGGCCAGGCGTGATCTTGACGCAGCCGCTGCCCAGCTCGGGCTTGGCCCAGACGTCGGCGATCAGCGGAATCTGCCGGGCGGTGAGGGGCAGTTCGAGTTTCGTGCCGGCGTTGGCCATGTCGCGCAACTGTTCGAGCTTCGGCAGCATCT
>DATJQG010000323.1:0-2136 GCA_035506015.1 Candidatus Edwardsiibacteriota bacterium | reverse complement strand
AGCAGCAGGCCGAGGCCGGGACGCTGAAGCCGGCGCTGGAGACGGCGATCTGGCACAACCAGCTCGTCGCGGTGCCCGACTTCAGCAACACCCAGCTGCTGTGGTACCGGTCCGACCTGGTCAAGACCCCGCCGGTCACCTGGGCCCAGATGATCGACGACTCGATCCAGCTGGCCAAGGAGGGCAAGCCGCATTACATCGAGATCCAGGGCGCGCAGTACGAGGGCGCGACCGTCTGGTTCAACACGATGCTGGCCAGCGCCAGAGGAAGCGTGCTGACGCCCAACGCGCAGGGCGTGTCGCTGGGCGCGCCGGCGCTGACCGCACTGGCCATGATGAAGCGGCTCGCGACGTCGGTGGCCGCCGACCCGTCGCTGGGTGTCCAGCAGGAGAACGAGAACCGGCTCTCGATGGAGGCAGGCACCGCGGCCTTCGAGCTGAACTACCCGTTCGTCTATCCGTCGATGAAGGCCGACAACCCGCAGATGTTCAAGAACTTCAAGTGGGCGCCCTACCCCCAGCTCGTCCCAGGCACGCCGGCGCACGTGACCATCGGCGGCACCGACCTCGCGGTCAGCGCGTACTCCAGGTATCCCAACCTCGACTTCCAGGCTGCGCTGTGCCTGCGCGACAAGGCCAGCCAGCTGGAGAGCGCCACGGTCGGCGGCCTCCCGCCCACCCTCGCTAGCCTCTACAGCGATCCGGCTATGTTCCCCGACTATCCGTTCCACGCCCAGATCTTGCAGGGGCTGGAGAACGCCAGCCTGCGGCCGCAGACGCCGGCCTACCAGGTCCTGTCCATCGACATCTCGCACCTGGTCTCGCCGCCGAACAGCATCAATCCGGTGAGCACCGAGAAGAGCATGGCCGGCGAGATCAACGATGCCCTGCAGCAGAAGGGGTTGATCCCGTGAGCCGCCTCACGGCAGGCAGCAGCCCGGACCCCCGAACCGCCAGGAAAGGAAGAGGCCGATGAGTACCAGCACTCAGACGGTGACCGTCGCCGCGCCCGGCGAGGCGCCGGCCAGGCACAGGCGCAAGAAGCCACCGCTATCCGAGGGCGCGCGGGCCGAACGCAAGCTTGGCCTGCTGCTCTGCGCCCCGGCCGTCATCGTCATGATCGGCGTCGCCGCGTACCCCATTTGCTACGCCGTCTACCTGTCCCTGCAGAAATACAACCTGGCGTTCCCTAACGCGGTCAAGTTCGTCGGGCTGTCGAACTACGGGGCGGTGCTCAGCTCTCCGTACTGGTGGCAGGCGCTGAAGGTCACGGTGATCATCACTATCTTCTCGGTGCTCTTCGAGCTGATTTTCGGCATGGCACTGGCCGAGGTCATGTTCCGGACGATATTCGGTCGCGGCTTCATGCGCACGATCGCGCTTATCCCGTACGGGATCGTGACGGTCGCCGCCGCGTACGGCTGGCTGTACGCGTGGACCCCGAACGAAGGCTACCTCTCGGCGCTGTTCAACAACGGCGCGCCGCTGACCTCGACGGTCCCGTCGCTGGCCATCATCATTCTGGCCGAGGTGTGGAAGACCACGCCGTTCATGGCGCTGCTGCTGCTGTCCGGGCTCGCCCAGGTGCCCGGGGACCTGGAGAAGGCGGCCAGGGTGGACGGGGCGACCTGGTGGCAGCGCTTCACCCGGATCACGCTGCCGTTGATGAAGCCGGCCATCCTGGTCGCCCTGCTGTTCAGGAGCGCGGATGCGTTCCGGATCTTCGACAACATCTACGTCCTGACTGGCGGCGGCCACAACACTTACTCGGTCTCCATCCTCGGCTACGACAACCTGTTCAGCGCGCTGAACCTGGGCATCGGGTCGGCCATCTCGATCCTGATCTTCATCTGCGTGGCGATCATGGCGGGCGTGTTCATCTGGGGCTTTGGCGTCAAGGCCCCCGGCGCGGACTTGGCGAAGTGAGGCACTAATGGCTACTACTACCAGGCAGAAGGCGGGCTGGGGAGCGGCAAACACCGTCACCTTCGTGGTCATAGCGATCCCGCTGCTGTGGATCGCGTCGCTGTCGTTCAAGACGCCGGCGGCGATCGCCGACCCCAGCTTCTGGCCCGCGCAATGGACCTGGGGAAACTACAGCGGAATCCTGACCAATTCGACGTTCGTCCGGCCGCT
>DATJQG010000322.1:0-2662 GCA_035506015.1 Candidatus Edwardsiibacteriota bacterium | reverse complement strand
CCGAGGTGCTGGCGAGGTTGTTCGGGTCGCCCGAATAGGTGGCGGTGATGCTGTGGCTGCCGGCGGCCAGCGCGGCGGTGGACAGGCTGGCGACACCGCTGGCCAGGGTGACCGCGGCGCCGAGATTGCTGCCGTTGTCGGCGAACTGAACCGTGCCGGTGGGCGAGGTCCCGCTGACCGTGGCCGTGAAAGTGACCGTCTGCCCGCTGCTGCCGGGATTCGGCGACGCGGTCAACGAAGTGGTGGTGGCCGGCAAGAGGTCGGTCCAATGGCTGACCAGCACGTTGGCATCCACCGACCCCAGGCCGGTCGCCCGGTTGTAGTAGGGTGTCGAACTGCTGGCGGCAAAGCCCGTCACCCCGGGAACGGAGTTGTTGCCGGACGTTATGTTGTGGAAATAGCTTGGTCCGCCGCCGGCCTGATGGGAAGCCAAGGCGTAAAGCCTCGGCGCGGCGTTGCCCTGGCGGTAGCCCGTCTGTTGGTTGGTGAGTGCGACGATGCCGGCAAAGGATGGCGCGGCGGCCGAGGTGCCGCCGTAGATGTAGAGCGTCCGGGTCTCGGTGGAGTTGTCGCTCGAATACACCAGATAGCCGTCGTGAGTGGCCGCATTCAGGGACACGTCGGGAACATCACGCTTGCCGTCGGCCGGCACCCCCGGCGCGCTTTGCCAGCTCGGCTTGGCGAAGTCGATGCTGGCGCCGCCGCCCGAGGCCCAGAGACCGCTGCCGCCGTTGGCGCCGCTTTCGTTCCAGACCACCTCGGGGATGTAGGACAGGGCCGAGCCCTGGCCCGTGCCGTTCGCGGACGACCAATAGAGGCTGGGATTGGCCGTATCGGCGAACTCGGTGCCGCCGACGCAGGTGCTGTAGGGCGACGTGCACAGCCCATTGACGCCGCGCCCCCGAGTGGCGCTGCTGGAACTCGGGGTGTCGCAGCCGGCGGCGCCGGCATCGCCGGACGACACGACCACGGTCATGCCCTGGCTCGCGGCCTGTTGCCAAAGACTGCTGTAGTACGTGACCGCGCTCGCCCCCATGGTGGCCTCGCATAGGCCGTAGCTGACGCTGATGACATCGGCCACGTTGTGGCTGACGGCATATTGGGCCGAAAGGGTGACGCCGTCGGTCGAGCCCGTGCTTTTCGATGTCACCAGCAGGACCGTGGCGGCGGGCGCCACGGCGCCGGACCATTCCACATCCAGGTCCGATTCTCCCTCGTCCCCGCTCACCAGCCCCGGATCGGTGCCATTGACGATCACCTGGGGCAGGTTGGCCGGCAGACCGAAGGCGGACCGGAACTGCTGGATGTCCGAGAGGACCACGTTGGAGCGGCCGACAACGGCGATCGACCGGCCGCTGCCGTTGATCGAGCGTGCCGCCAGGGGTTGGAGGTCGTAGATGGTGGAGAAGTCGGCGGGCGCCAGGTAGTGGGTGCTGCCGCTGGTGTATTCGGCTCCGAGGGCCTGGCGCACGTGCTGGGGCTGGCTGAAGAAATCGTGCAGGGATACGATGCCGCCCACGACGGCCGCCAGCGCCCGGGGGATCTGTGGATCGCTGCTGTTGGCCAGGTGGTTGCGGCCATTGACGCGGTAGCGGTGCATCTGCGTATGAAAGGCTTCCCGCACCTGGGCCACGGTGCCGCTGAAGACGATCGCCCGGCCGCCGGCGGGCAACTCGTCGATGGCAAATCCATGGGCGGTCAGCCAACCGGAGATGGCGTCGATGTCCTTCGGCGCCGCGCCGAAATGGCTCTCGAACTCCTGGGGCGTAATCCACTGCCGGTAGGCGGGAGACGCCGGATCGCGGGTCGCGGCCAGGTGGGCTTCGAGGGCGGCGGTCTGGTCCGCATCGGCCTTGAGCGACAGGATCATCCGCTCCAGCCGGACCCCGTCGCCGGCCGGACCCACGTCGTAGCGGGGGATCGCATCGGGATGGCGGTTGCCCGTCAGCGCAACTCGCGCGTTGTCGTCGATGGGGGCACCGATCCGCGCCCGGGAAACGATGCCGGCCAGCGGGCGGTCTGCCGGGGCGGCAGCGGCCGCCGGCGGGACGCACAGGACGAGGACGGCGAGGGCGGCGGCCCAAGACGGAAGAAACGACATGATTGGAAGCCCTGAAGGTGCTCGAACCAGCTTCCTACTTACGCCTGTTGGGTAACGGGATGATGATCGACGGATGATCCGTTTGAGCCGGCCACGTCGCTTGGGCCGCCCGCCTTGGCGGCCCCGCCTGTGCCGATTGTCAACGCGCTGCCATACTTGCGGTCTATCCTCCGTGCCACCGATCGTGGGCAGCGGGGAGAGCCCGTTTCCCCATTGCGGAACCGCGATCCCGAACTCAGGCATTGGCTGCCGAACTTGTTGACCACTCCCGATGAGCGAATCCTTCGACCAGTTCATCGCCCGCACGACGGCGAAACCAAGGCCCTTGCCGGTATGGGGCTCGGCACTGCTGTTTCTGTCGGTGTTCTTTCTCCTGCAGATGGGCTACGAGGCCTGCCGCGGAACCTGGGTCGAGTACCTGGTCGTCGGGGACCTCACGGTCAAGACGACGGCAACGCTGATCAGGACCCTGACGCCCGAGGTCGACGTCCAGGCGCTGGGCAACCAACTGGCCGCGCCGGGGGGGGGAATCCGGGTGATGAAAGGCTGCGAGGGCACCGA
>DATJQG010000321.1:0-3826 GCA_035506015.1 Candidatus Edwardsiibacteriota bacterium | reverse complement strand
CGCTGTCGTTCATCGGCAGCCAGGGGCTGGTCTTCCTGCAGCCCATCGTCCAGGCCGTGCTCAACCGCAAGGAGTACGACGAGATCACGCTGATGATGGAGAGCCGCGAGAACGTGGAGAAGCTGCTGGTGGAGATCGAGAAGCAGGAGGCGGACTGGCAGGAGCGCGAGCGCAAGGAAAAAGAGGACGCCAAGGCCCAACGGGGAACGGGCAACGGGAAAAGGGGAAAGTGGTGGTCCCGCATTTTCGGATCGCATAAATAAAAATCGCGACATATACAGGAGCCCAACATGGCAGTCGATCCCAACAAGCTGAAAGTGATCCTGGTCACCGACTGCGGCAGCACCACCACCAAGGCCATCCTGATCGAGCTGAAGAACGGCGAGTACCGCCAGACGATCAGGGGCGAAGCCCCGACCACGGTGGAGAAGCCGTTCGAGGACGTCACCAAGGGCGTGCTCAACTCGGTGCGCGAGGTCGAGGAGCTGTCCGGCCGCAAGATCCTCAACGGCGACGACATCATCACGCCGGCGGTCGGTAACGAGGGCGTGGACATCTACATGTCCACCAGCTCGGCCGGCGGCGGCCTGCAGATGATGGTGGCCGGCGTGGTCAAGTCGATGACCGGCGAGAGCGCGGCCCGCGCCGCCCTGGGCGCCGGCGCCATCGTGATGGACGTGCTGGCCAGCAACGACGGCCGGCTGCCCCACGAGCGGATCGAGCGGATCCGCCACCTGCGGCCCGACATGATCCTGCTGTCGGGCGGCATCGACGGCGGCACCATCACCCACGTGGCCGAGATGGCCGAGCTGATCTCGGCGGCCGACCCCAAGCCGCGCTTCGGCACGTCGTACCGGCTGCCCGTCATCTATGCCGGGAACAAGAACGCCCGCGACATCATCACCAAGACGCTGGAGGCCAAGACCGCGCTGATGGTGGTCGACAACCTGCGCCCGGTGCTGGAGCGCGAGAACCTGACCCCGGCCCGCGACGCCATCCACGACGTGTTCATGGAGCACGTGATGGCCCACGCCCCGGGCTACCGCAAGCTGATGGCCATGGCCCACGAGGTGCCGATCATGCCGACGCCGGGCGCGGTGGGGCTGATGATCCAGTCCCTGGCCCGGGCCGACAAGATCGCGGCCATCGGCGTGGACATCGGCGGCGCCACCACCGACGTCTTCAGCGTCTTCTTCGACAAGGGCACCGACAAGGACGTGTTCAACCGTACGGTCTCGGCCAACCTGGGCATGAGCTACTCGATCTCCAACGTCCTGGCGGAGGCCGGGCTGGACAACATCATGCGCTGGGTGCCGTTCGAGATGGACGAGGCCGACCTCAGGAATAGGATCCGCAACAAGATGATCCGGCCGACCACCATCCCGCAGTCGCTGGACGAGCTGCAGATCGAGCAGGCCATCTCGCGCGAGGCGCTGCGGCTGGCCTTCGTGCAGCACAAGAGCATGGCGGTGGGGCTGAAGGGCGTGCAGCAGGAGCGCACCATCTCCGACGCCTTCGACCAGTCGGCCTCGGGCGAGACCCTGATCAAGATGATGGACCTCAACATCCTGATCGGCTCGGGCGGCGTGCTGTCGCACGCCCCGCGCCGCTCGCAGTCGGCGCTGATGATGATCGACGCCTTCCAGCCCGAGGGCGTGACGATGATGGCGGTGGACTCGATCTTCATGGCGCCGCACCTGGGCGTGCTGTCCACGGTGCACGCCGCCGCCGCCAACGAGGTGTTCCTCAAGGACTGCCTGGTGCGGCTGGGCTCCGCCATCTGCCCGATCGGCCAGGCCAAGGAAGGGCAGCCCTGCGTCACGGTCAAATTCACCCGGGCCGACGGCAGCACGGTCGAGGAGACCGTCAGGACCGGCGAAATGAAGCTGGTCCCGCTGGGCGCCGAGAAGGTCAAGGCCGCCATCGTCCCGGCCCGCGGCTTCGACGCCGGCGCCGGCAAGGGCAAGGAGCTGGAGGCCACGCTGGAGGGCGGCACCGTCGGGGTGATCATCGACGGCCGCGGCCGGCCGCTGCAGCTGCCCGCCGACAAGAAGGAGCGGGTGCGCAAGCTGACCGAGTGGAACCAGGCCCTCAACATCTACCCGGTCAAGAAATAACGCCGTAACGTTCAACGTCCAACGCGGGAGATTGTCGATACTATGGCACACGCATATACACCGGGATTGAAGGTGACCGAGAAGGCCGTCGTCAAGAAGGACCGCCGGCTGCCGCTCAAGGGCCAGGTGCTGGTCAAGCAGGGCGAGGCGGTGACGGCCGACCAGATCGTGGCCCGCACCGAGCTGCCGGGCAACGTCCAGACCGTCAACGTGGCCGGCCTGCTGGGCCTGCTGGCCGAGGACGTGCCCAGCCACATGCTGAAGAAGATCGGCGACCCGATCAGCAAGGACGAGCCGATCGCGATGAGCAAGGGCTTCTTCGGGCTGTTCAAGTCCACCTGCAAGGCGCCGGTCACCGGCACCATCGAGTCGATCTCCTCGATCACCGGCCAGGTGATCGTGCGCGAGCCCCCGCTGCCGGTGCAGGTCAAGGCCTACATCGACGGCACGGTGACGCAGGTCAACGCCAACGAGGGCGTGATCGTCGAGACCTTCGGCACCTTCGTCCAGGGCATCTTCGGCATCGGCGGCGAGGTCCACGGCGAGATCAAGGTGGTGGCCAGCGACCCGGCCCAGGAGCTGACCCCCGACCTGCTGACCCCGGAGTGCAAGGGCAAGGTGGTGATCGGCGGCAGCCTGATCCGCATCGCCGGCCTGAAGAAGTCGGCCGAGGTCGGCGCCAAGGCGGTGGTGGTGGGCGGCATCAACGACGCCGACCTCAAGGCCTTCCTGGGCTACGATATCGGCGTGGCCATCACCGGCACCGAGCAGAAGGGCGTGACGCTGGTGGTGACCGAGGGCTTCGGCCAGATGACCATGGCCAAGAAGACCTTCAACCTGCTGCGGTCGAAGCAGGGCAAGCTGGCCTCGGTCAACGGCGCCACCCAGATCCGCGCCGGCGTGATGCGGCCCGAGATCATCGTCCCGCTGCCCAACGACGGCAAGGCCGAGGAGGCCCACAAGCAGGACGGCGGCATGGACATCGGCATGGCGATCCGGGTGATCCGCCACCCCTACTTCGGCAAGATCGGCAAGGTGTCGGCGCTGCCGCACGAGCTGCAGGTGCTGGAGTCCGAGAGCCACGCCCGCATCCTGGAGGTGGAGTTCGAGGACGGCACCAAGGCCGTGGTGCCCCGCGCCAACGTCGAGCTGATCGAGGATTGACCCCGCGAGCCGTGAATCGTGAAACGTGAATTGTAAAATGATTCACAAGGTCCGTTGCGTTATGCTCCGGCGATTGAATATATCCTGCGCTGCGGTGCTGCTGTTCGCCTGTGCGAACCTTTCGCAGGCCGCTAAGCTGATCCCGCCGCCGCCGGCCGAACCGCCGGTCCCGCTGCCGGCCGGCAGCTTCACCGCGGCCGACCTGCCCAACGACGGCGGCGGCGCGGTCGAGCTGCGCTGGACGCTGTCGCCGTTCGACAGCGCGGCGCCGGGATACCTGATGACCGATGACCGGAGGGCCGAGGTCAAGTCCTACCGCATCTACCGCTCGGACTCGGCGGCCGGCGAGTTCCACCAGCTGATCGAGCTGTCGCCCGGCACCGTGTCCTACATCGACGACGGGCTGGAAAACGGGCGCGGCTACCGCTACCGGATCAGGGCTGTGGCCGCCAGCGGCGGCTCGTCGGAAGCGCTGGAAGCCACGGCCGTGCCCCGCGCCGCGTGGTTCAACAGCGACCGCGTCAACATGCTGATCGGCCTGGTGA
>DATJQG010000320.1:0-7787 GCA_035506015.1 Candidatus Edwardsiibacteriota bacterium | reverse complement strand
AATAGGGAGAAGCATTATCATTGCATTTCTGGCGTATGGGATTTTGATAATCTATTTGTTCGTTTATTAATATATACTTACGATGCGCAGGAATAAATGGAAGACCTCCGGGATAAAATAATTACCGTCTGCCGGCGGCTGGACCAGCTGGGCTTCGTGCCGGCCACGGACGGCAACGTCTCGGCGAGGCTGGACAAGGACGCGATCCTGATCACGCCCTCGATGGTCGCGAAGGGAAACCTGTCGCCCGAGCAGCTGCTTATCGTCGGCATGGACGGTAAGGTGCGACGGGGCGAGGGCAAGCCCTCGTCGGAGATGCGGATGCACCTGATGGTCTACTGGCTGCGGCCCGACGTCAACGCCGTAGTCCACGCCCACCCGCCGCTGGCCACGGGCTTCGCCGCGGCGCGGCAGGGTTTGACCGACCCGGTGCTGCCCGAGGTCGTGCAGACGCTGGGGCCGGTGCCGCTGGCGCCGTACGCCACCCCGTCCACCGACGAGGTGCCGCGCTCGATCGAGAAGCTGCTCGCGGTCTGCGACGCGCTGCTGCTGGCCAACCACGGCGCGCTGACGGCCGGCGCGGACCTGGACGAGGCGCTGCAGCGGATGGAGCGGGTCGAGCACCTGGCCAAGGTCACCCTGATCGCGAAACTGCTGGGCGGTGCCGCGGCCCTCGATCCGCGGGACATCGAAAAGATCAAACGGGCCTATGGGATGCTGCCGTAGGCCGGCCGCCGTACGGCGCGGATGAAGCAATGAACGTCGAGACGTCGACATCGCTGGAATTCTTCTCGGGCCGCGAGCAGGAACTGGAGCATGCCGTCGAGCTCTACCGCCGCAGCCTGAAGACACGGGCCGGCGGGACGTACCTGGTGACGGGGGCGCCCGGCATCGGGAAGACCTGGTTCTGCCGCAAGCTGTTCGAGGAGCTGAGCCGCCGGGACCTGTTCCCGCTGGTGCTGCGATACCGCTTCACCGGCGATGACGACCTCAACAGCTGCTGCGCCTCGCTGGCCCGCCAGGCTGCCCACCAGCGGCCCAACGACGACCTGTTCGAGACGCTCAGCCCCTTCCAGCGGGCGGTGCTGCAGCGCCAGCTTCCCGACCTGATCGCCGCGACGGACCAGCTCCCGCCCGGCGAGCCCGGCCTGCGCGCCGCGGCGCCGGTGTGGCAGCGCTGTTTCGCCGAGATCGCCAGCCGCGAGGATTACGGCCTGCTGCTGTGGCTGGACGACACGCACCAGGCGCAGGGCGCGGCCTGGGACTGGATCGCCGGCCTCTGCCGCCAAGCGCTGGCCGAGCGGATGCCGGTGACGCTGCTGATCGCGCTGCGCCAGGACACGCCCGCCCTGGCCGCGGGGAAGAAAGCCGACGCCCTGCTGGCCGCGCTGCGGGAGGAGCAGACCTTCCTCAAAGCCGCCGGGTACCGCACCGCGGAGATCCCCCTGCTGCCGCTGACCGTGCGGGAGTCGGGGCAGCTGCTGGAAAAGATCTTCGGCACCGGTTTCGCCGCGGCGTTCCCCGAATACCTGCAGTGGCTGGTGACCAAGGCGGGCGGCAACCCGTTCTTCATGCAGCTGCTGATCCAGTCCAGCATCAAGTCCGGACAGGTCGACCGCGGCCCGGACGGCAGCTGGCGCCACCAGCCGCAGCGGCTGGCCGGCGACGCCGATTCGGTCGACGACCTGATCGCCCGGCGCGTGATGGAAGCGCTGGCCGAACCGGCGCTGGAGCGGCCCCTGCACCTGGCCGTGGCGCTGGGCGACGCCTTCCGGTTCGAGGACTGGCGGCAGCTGCTGGGGCTGCCGCGGCCGGCGGCGATCGACGTCCTGCTGTCGCTGCAGCGGCGCGGCATCCTCAACGATTTCATGCTGGGGTTTTCGCACCGGGTGCAGTTCGCGCACCCGCTGTTGCTGGAGGCGTACCGCAGCATCCTGCCGGTGGCCCAGCAGCGGGCCGCGCACCGCGCCGCGGCGGCGCTGTACAATGGGAGCGCCCAGCACGTCCCGGCGCTCGACCAGTTGATCGCGGCGGGGGCGCCGGCCGGCGAGCTGGAGGCGGCGCTGCGTCCGGCGCTGCAGCAAGCCCTGGGCCAGGACCAGTGGCTCAAGATCCTCCAGTGGTGCGACAGCATCCAGGGCCTGGGGAGCGCCGCCCAGACACAGCTGCTGCTGGCCGCGCTGAAGGCGGCCTCGTCGATGGGACGCGTCAACGAAGCGCTGGCGCTGTTCGACCGGCTGAACGCGATGCGGCCGGAGCCGGACCTGGCGGTGACACTGGAGGCCGCCGTGGCCGCGGCCTCCGCCCTCAAGACCATCGACCTGGCCCGGGCCGCCGACCTGCTCGAGCAGGCCCTGCGCGCCTGCCCGCTCGGCGACCCCCGCTTCAGCCAGCACCAAAAGAACCTGCTGCTCCAACGATTCTATCTGTTCGAGGAGAACAACGAATATCGGCAAGCCGTCGAAATGGGCCAGCGGCTCTTGGCGCTCGATCCCGCCGACGGCGGCCTGGCGTTCAAGGTCAACAACACGCTGGGCCTGCTCAACCTGCGGCAGGGCAACTGGGACGAGGCCGACCGGTTGTACCGGGAGCAGTTGATCCCGTTCGCCCGCGGTTCGTCAGAGCTTGAGCTTTGCACCGCGCTGGAGAACCGCGGCGCGGTGCTGTCGCGGTTGTGCCGTTTCGCCGAGGCCGAGGAACACTTCGACCGGGCGCTGGCCATCGCCGAGCGATACCTGCGCGTGGCCAGCATCGCCAGCGTGTTGAACGCGCGCGGCAGCATCGCCATGCGCCAGGGCCAGTACCACAAGGCGCTGGCCGACAAGGAACGGGCGGCCCGCATCGCCTTCACCGCCGGCAACAACCAGCAGCTGGCCAGTTGCCTCAACGATATCGCCGGCATCAAAATGGAGCTGGGCGAGCAGGCGGGGGTGATCGAGCTGTTCCAGCGCAGCCTGCGTCTCAAGGAAACGGTGGGCAACCGGGCGGGCAGCGCCACGACCATGACCAATATTGCCATGTGCTACCTCAACGGCGCCGGCACCGCCGTCGATTATGCGGCGGCGCTGGAATGGGCGCAGCGCGCCAACCAGTTGCTGGTCGAGCTCAATTACAACGCCAACCTGGTTGACAACATCGTGACCATGAGCCAGGCCAGCCTGGGGCTGGGGCAGCACGGCCAGGCGCTGGCGTTCGCCGAGCAGGCGGTGGCGGCCGCGGCGCGGATCGACACCCCGTACAACCGGGCGACGGCGCTGGCGCAGAAGGGCACGGTGCTGCGCGCGCTCGGTTCCGCGGACGCCGAGGCGCCGCTGCGCGAGGCGGCCGACCTGTTCGCCAGCATCGGCAACCGGGCGGAACAGGCCCGGGCCCTGCGGTCGCTGGCGGGGCATTACCAGCAGACCAACGCCACGGCCAAGGCCGGCGAGCTGGCCCTGCGCGCTGCCGAGATCTACCGCGGGCTCAAACTGGAAAAACCCCTGGCGGAATTGATCGACCAGTTCCCGGCGGTGTTCCGGGCCAGGACGGCGCCGGCGCCGCTGCCGCCGGCGGAACGGGGCGCCGGGCTGCGGGTCCAAACGCTGGGCCAGTTCCGGGTGACCCCGTCCGGCGGCATGCAGCCGCTGACGGATAAACAGTGGGGCTCGCAGCTGGGGCGGTTGATGCTGGCCTATCTGCTGACGGTCGATTACAGCGCCCGGCAGGGCGTCGAACGGCAGCGCATCCTGGAGACTTTCTGGAGCGGCGGCAGCGCCGGCGGCAGCATGCGCGTCCTGCTGCACCGGTTGCGCAAGTGCCTGGATTGCCGCGACGCCGTGCTGTTCGCGGACAACAAATACATGTTCAACTGGAAACTGGCCGGCGTCTGGTTCGACCGCGAGCAGATGGAATCGCGCTACCGGCGGGGAGCCGACCTGATCGCCGGCAAGCAGCTGGCCGAGGCGTGGGACCAACTGGAGGAGGCGGAAAGCCTGTTCCGCGGGCAGTACCTGGAGGGCATCGAACAGCCCTGGGCCGGCAAGGCGCGCAAAGCGCTGGCCGACACCCACCGCGACATCCTGGACAAGCTGATCGAGCTGTCGCGGCAGCTGGGCCGTGGCGAGGCGATGAAGTTCTACCAGGAAAAGAGGGCGCGGCGATGATGCGCGGCAGGCCGAAACCCATCATCGTGAAGCGCCCGCTGCGACAGGGTCCCGCCGCGATCCCGGTGGTCAGCGATGAGATCGCGATGAAGCACTGGCTGATCGAACGGATCGGCCCGCTGGAGCGCGCGTACCTGGCGCAGGATCAGCCCTGGCAGCGATCGGGGTTCTCCGGCCCGCGGGAGCGCTGGGACGCCTGCCGACGGCCGATCGCCCAGTGCCTCGACCGGCCGGGGACGTTCCTCGACATCGGCTGCGCCAACGGTTACTTGATGGAGTGCGTGGTCGGGTGGAAGCGGCAACAAGGCGTCGCCATCGAGCCCTTCGGCCTGGACATCGGCGAAAAGCTGGTGCGGCTTGCCCAACAGCGCCTGCCGGGATACGCGGGTAATTTTTTCACCGGCAATGGCTGGGATTGGCGGCCGCCGCGGCGCTTCGACTACGTGCGGACCGAGCTGGATTATGCGCCGCCGCTGCTGCAGCGGCGCTTCGTGGAGCGGCTGCTGGGCGACGTGGTGTCGCCCGGCGGGCGGCTGCTGGTGGCCGAGTACCGTTCCGGCAATGACCCCTACCACCGGCCATGGGTCGACGACACGCTGCGGCGATGGAAATACAACGTGGCGTTCATCGCCTCCGGCCTGTGGCGGGGCAAGGAGCTGACCCGGGTGGCCGTGATCGTGAATTAAATTAATCCGCCCAACCATGAAGACAACAAGCAGCATTAAATCACTGATACGGAAAGGCCGGTTGTTCGCAACGCAAAGCGATTATCACAACGCTTTCAGTACTTTCCAACAGGCTGCCGAACTGCAGTCACGTCAAAGCCAATTGAAACAACGAGGATGGACGCTGGCAGCCGCCGCCTATATGGCAATACTGGATGGACAAATACCAGAAGGTTTGGATTTATTGTTAAAAGCGGCATCAGCGGGGTATGCTGATGTGGAGAAAATGGATGCGCTAGCACGTACCGAATATTGCGGAAAGCCGCTCAGGAGTTCAAGATCGTTCAAAACGCTGTATGCGCGGGTGCACAAAAATGCAACACCGCTGGAAGTCAGCGAATGTTATAACCAACAATGTGACGCTTGGGAGTGGATGCGTTTTTGCCAAGCGAAGGATTTGGGGACACTCCGAAAACACATTCCACGTTTCGCGGACGCCACGGAATGGCGGCAATGTATTTCCTGCCTTGATTGGACACATCACCGATTTAAGCACGATGCGGTCAACAAGGCCGGTTCATACGACCCATTGACAATTTTTCGTGAATCTCAACATCAAAAAAGATTCACGTGCCAGGAATATGCGGTTCTATTGGCAGCGGTTCTTCAAGCCCATGGGCATCCCGCTCGCGTGATCGTCCTGTTGAAAAACGGTTACCAGTACGGTTCGGGCAAGGGACATTGGGTTGCCGAGGTGTGGAGCGATCATTTCAATAAATGGGTATTGTTGGATCCACAGAACAACTGTTATTGGAAATATGGCAACATGACCCTGAACGCTGCGGAAATACGGGATTTACTTGTATCCAATAAAACAAAACATATTAAAGCATTTTCGAGGGGGAAAGAATCTGGGGAAATGGAGAGTTGGCTTGATCATTTCCATGCCGTATGGTATTACCGAAACCAGGATTATTTTAAGCGCTGGCGAACGGACGGCGACGTTGAAGAATTAAGCAACACCCCGCAACTGTTGTTTCAGGACAAGCCGCGGCAAAGGTTCAATCATCATAGGACCCCGGACCGTCTTTACCCGGCAATGAACAAGCTGAATTTCCAATGTGCCGTTGGCAAAGAGAAGCTCCGAATCGAGCTCAATAATTCTTGCGTGTATTTCGGGCGATACGAATGCACGATCAATGGCGCTGCCTGGAAACCGTGCGCCAGCCCGCTGGTGTTGCCCCTTAAGCGCGGACTCAACTGGTTTCTATTTAGGGCGCGCGATATATACGATCGAGTAACAATACCTGTTGGTATAACGGTACGTTCACGGGTATAGTCCCTCACAATAAGAATCGGAGGACAGTATGAAGAGAATATTATCTATTGCCGGACTGTGCGTGCTGTTCTGCGGCAACGTGCGGGCCGCGGATAACACACCGCTGACCATCGCCATCATGCCGCTGGAGAACCTGTCGGGCGCATCCGAGTACGACGGGCTGCGCGACGGCCTGGCCGACGGCCTGCGCACCGGACTGGAGGGCAAGAAAGGCATCAGGGTGCTGGAGCGGTCGCAGCTGGCCGGCGTGATGGCCGAGCAGAAGCTGGCGATGACCGGGCTGGTCGACGCCAGGACCGCGGCCGGCGTGGGAAAACTGCTGGGCGCGAAATTCCTTTTGACCGGCTCGTTCTTCGTGTTCGAAAACCGGATCCGCGCCAGCCTCAAGTTCGTGGACGTGGCCAGCGGCCGGATCGACCTCGACCGCACCATCGTCGCCGACGATGACAAGGACAAGGCGCTGGAGATGGCAGGAAAATTGGCCGCCAAGGTCGACGAGGCATTGCGCAAGCAAAGCCCGGCGGCCGATTCCGCGGTCAAGCCCTGCCGCATCGCCATCCTGCCGTTCGCCAACAACATGAAGCAGGCGGAGTACGACGGCATCGGGCCGTTCGAGGCCGAGGCGCTGGCCACGGCCCTGGCGCGGCGGGCTGACATCGACGTGGTGGAGCGGGCGCAGCTGCAGAAGGTCGTCGCCGAGCTCAAGCTGGGCGCCAGCGGCGCGGTCGACAACGCCACAGCGGCGCAGATCGGCAAGCTGCAGGGGGCGAACTACCTGCTGCTGGGCAGCTACAGCATCCTGGGCGGCAAGGCCCAGATCGTGGCCAAATTCGTCACCACCGAGACCGGCGAGGTCGGGGCGCTGCCGTCCCAGCAGGTCGTCGGCAAGCTCGACGACCTGTTCAGCGTCACCGATCAGCTGGCGGACAAGATCGCCAAGGCGCTGACCATCGAGGACCGCAAGAAATGATGATCGCGTGACGGAGAAAGCCCTGACCTTGTCCGCAGCAACCGTCAACGAACG
Organism: Candidatus Edwardsiibacteriota bacterium; assembly: GCA_035506015.1. Taxonomy (GTDB): domain Bacteria; phylum Edwardsbacteria; class AC1; order AC1; family EtOH8; genus DATJQG01. The sequence continues at coordinate 617 of DATJQG010000320.1, read as the reverse complement.
CGCCGCCTGACCGCCATGCCGCGCCGCTCGGAGCCGACATCGCCCATGGCGCCGCCGCCCGCCCGCCCGGTCCGCAGCTGGGTCGACGCCGTATTCCTCGACACCTGGCGGCCGTACGCCTGGATCGTCGGCGCCATCATCGCGCTGTACGGGGTCACCGTCACCTATCCGTTCGTGTTCGACGACATCCAGCTGGTGGCCGACAATTTTCCCCTGCTGAGCCATCCCGCCAACCTGGTCAAGGCGTTCACGCTCGACGTGTTCTGGAAAACGCCGGGCTCGTATTACCGCCCGCTGCTGACCGTCTCGCTGATGATCGACGCCCTGCTGGCGGGGCTGCACCCGGGCTGGTACCACGCCGTCAACATCCTGCTGCATGCCGCTTGCGCCGCAGCGGTGTTCCTGCTGCTGCTGCGCCTGCAGTGCCCGCGGCCGCTGGCGTTCTGGCTGGGGATGGCCTTCGCCGTCCATCCGGCGATGACCCAGGCCGTGGCGTGGATCGCCGGCCGCAACGACCTGTTGATGACCCTGTTCGCGGCGCTGGCGCTGCTGGCGCTGCTGCGTTACGCGCGGGACGGCGGCTGGAAACATCTCGCGCGGTGCTGCGCGCTGACCCT
>DATJQG010000319.1:0-2983 GCA_035506015.1 Candidatus Edwardsiibacteriota bacterium | reverse complement strand
GGTCGACCCCGCGCCGGGCCAGGAAGGCGATGTCGCCGCGCGGGAAATCCTCACCGATCACGCCCACCAGGCTGACCGCGGTGAAGAAGCTGGCCGCGGCCGAGAAGTACAGCGCGCTGCCGCCCAGGGCCTCCTTGGTCCGGCCGTGGGGTGTGGTGACCGAATCCAGCGCGATCGAACCGACGACGACGATGCTCATGGCTGTCAATGGCGGGAGGTTGAACGTATCAGATCAGAACGGCATCTCTTTGACGATCTGGGCCACCAGCCGCACGAACGCGGGTTCTGTTTTGCCGGCCGCCTTCAGGATCTTCTCCAGGCTGGCGGGCTCCAGCGCGTCGGGCAGGCCCATGTCGGTGATGATCGACAGCCCCAGCACCTTCAGCCCGGCGTGCCGCGCCACGATCACCTCGGGCACCGAGGACATGCCCACCACGTCCGCGCCCATGGCCCGGGCCATCCGGTATTCCGCGGCCGTCTCCAGGTTGGGGCCGGAGAACGCCATGTAGACGCCCTTCTGCAGCTTGACCCGCTGCTCCAGCGCCACCTTTTCGGCCAGCGCCATCAGGTCGCGGTCGTAGGCGTTGTACATGTCGGGGAAGCGCGGGCCCAGCGTGTCCTCGTTGCGGTCCAGCAGCGGGTTGTCGCCCATGAAGTTGATGTGGTCGGCCATCAGCATGATGTCGCCGGCCGCGTACACCGGGTTGACGCCGCCGCAGGCGTTGGAGACCAGCATCGCGCGGGCGCCGAGGGCCTTCATCACCCGCACCGGGAAGGTGATCTGCTGCATGGTGTAGCCCTCGTAATAGTGGAAGCGGCCCTGCATCACCATCACGTCCTTGCCCGACAGCTTGCCGAAGATCAGCCGCCCAGCGTGGCTCTCCACCGTGGAGATCGGGAAGTTGAAGATCTGGTCGTAGCTGATGGTGTCGGCGACCTCGATCTCCTTGACCAGCCCGCCCAGGCCCGTGCCCAGGATGATGCCCAGCTGCGGCCGGACCGTGGTCTTGCCCTTGAGGTACTCGGCGGTCTGGTCGATCTTGGCGATCCACTCCTTCATCGTCAGATCTCCATCGGTTGGCCGGAATGATCGGGCGCCGCGGGCGGCTCCGCCGCTGCCGGCGGCGCCGGCGGGGCCTCGGCCGGTTCGGCGGCCGCGGGCGGCTCGGCCGGCCGGGGCTCGCTGCGGGCCGCTTCCTCCTTGCGCGCCGCGCCGAAGATGTTGGTCTGGATCCGCACACCGGAGTCCATCTCCTGGTACTGCAGGATCTCCATGTGCGACTCCAGCAGGCTGCGGAACTTGGCCAGGTAGGACGAGCGCAGGTTCTTGAGGTCGGCGATCTGGCGCTGCAGGTCCATCAGCCGGGCCCGGGCCTCGCCGATGATCTGGTCGGCCTTGAGCTGCGACTCCTTGACCAGCAGGTCGCCGCGCTGCTCGGCGTTCTTGCGCAGCTCGTCCGAGGTCTTCTGGGCCGAGAGCAGCGTGTCCTGGAGGGTCTTCTCCATCCGGCGGTAGTCCTCGATCTTGCCCTCCAGCCCCGACATCCGCTCGGCCAGGCTGGTGTTCTCGCGCGACAGCTCCTCGAACTCGCCGGCCACGGTCTCCAGGAACGCGTGGACCTCGGCCGGGTCGTACCCGCCCATGCCCTTCTTCTTGAAGGCCTGCCGGCGGATGTCCAGTGGGGTCAGCTTCATCGCTCCCTCCAATTCTGCATTCAGAATTCAGGATGCTGAATTCTGGTCGTACCTCAGTGTGCTCCGCGTTCCTGCGGTTTGGTCCTATCCCCGCGGCCCGAAGATGGCGCTGCCGATCCGCACCATGGTCGACCCCTCGGCGATCGCCAGCTCGTAGTCGCCCGACATCCCCATCGACAGGTGCTTCATCTCGACGTTCGTGATATTCTCCGACCGTACCCTGTCGAACAACGTTTTCAGCGTTCTGAACGATCCCCGGACCCGGGCCGTGTCCTCGGTCAGCGGCCCGACCGTCATCAATCCCAGGACTTTTATACCCTCGATTTCCTTGAGTTCGTTTATAGCTTTTAGAACATTTCCGACCTCGGGTTCGATCCCGTACTTCTGCGCCTCGCCCGACGTGTTGACCTCGACCAGGACGTTCTGGACCTTGCCCAGCGCCTGCGACCGTTTCCCGATCTCGCGCGCCAGCGCCGCCGAGTCGACCGAGTGGATCAGCGAGAAGATCTCGACGGCCTTCCTGGCCTTGTTGGACTGGAGGTGCCCGATCAGGTGCCACTCGACAGCTTCGCTGCCAGCTTCGCTGCCGGCTGCGCCGCCGGCGGCGCCGATCGCGCCGTACTTCTCGGCGGCCTCCTGCACCCGGTTCTCGCCGATCACCGTGACCCCCGCGGCGACCGCTGCGCGGACGGCCTCGGCCGGGTGGGTCTTGGTGACGGCGACCAGGGTGATGTCGCCGGGCGCGCGGCCGCTGCTTGCCGCGGCCCGGGCGATGCGCTCCCGCACCGCCCGCAAGTTGTTCGCAATCCCGGCCATAGCTGGTAATTATACCCCATCCGGCAGCGATAATTCAATAATAATCAATAATACCCCTTGACAAATCGGCGGAAATATGGTATATATATGACGTTAATCAACCATAGGCCCGGCGACAATACGTTCCCCGTTTTGTCGTATACACAAAACGGGGTTTATTATTGCCCGGGCCTGGTCACAAACAACCCCAAAACTACCCAAGGAGAAACATGAGTTTCACGGACAAGAACCTGACCTGCAAGGACTGCGGGAAAGAATTCACCTTCACCGCCGGTGAGCAGGAATTCTACCAGCAGAAGGGCTTCCAGAACGAGCCCGGCCGTTGCCCCGATTGCCGCAAGAATTTCAAGCAGCAGAAGCGGGCCAACCGCCAGATGTACAGCGTGACCTGCGCTGACTGCGGCCAGGAGACCCAGGTACCCTTCAACCCGACCGGCAAGAAGCCGGTGTATTGCCAGGACTGTTTCGCTAA
>DATJQG010000318.1:0-2889 GCA_035506015.1 Candidatus Edwardsiibacteriota bacterium | reverse complement strand
CGAGGGCATCGTGCCGGCGCCGGAGAGCGCCCACGCCGTGGCCGCCGTGCTGCAGGAGGGGCGGCGCTGCCAGCGCGAGGGCCGGGCCGAGGTCATCCTGTTCAACCTGTCGGGGCACGGCCTGTTCGACCTGGGCGCCTACCAGGCGTTCCTGGACGGGTCGCTGGCGGGCGAGCGGTCGGCCGTCGCCGCAGCGGCCACGGCCTGAGCGCACGGGCCGGGCCCGGCCTCGTGAAAGAAATTGCATCAGGAAGGCACAATAATGAATATATCAATAAAAAAAATGTAAAATATTTCATTTTTAGTATTGACATCGTTCCGGCGCCGTATTATACTAGCGCAACAACAGCAGGAGCATCGAGCAGATGGCAGCAAAGGGCAAACGGCAGAACATGATCAAGGAGATCCTGCGCGAGCGCTTGATCGCCAGCTACGGGCAGCTGGCGCGGGCGCTGGCGGTGATGGGCATCCGCGCCACCCAGGCCACGCTGAGCCGCGATTTCGCGGAGCTGGGCGTGGTGCGCACCGTCACGCCCGACGGGCCGCGCTACCTGATCGGCGAGGACGAGGCCGGCCGCCACATCGACCGGCTGCTGGGGTTCGAGATCCTCAGCGTCCGGGCCAGCGAGTCGCTGGTGGTGATCCACACCCTGGCCGGCCGGGCAGCGGGCGTGGCCCGCTACGTCGAGCAGCTCAACCGCAAGGAGATCATCGGCACCATCGGCGGCTACTGCACGGTGCTGGTGGTCCCGGATTCCGACCGCCACGTGGCGACGGTGGCGGGCATCATCCGTTCGCTGATGAACAAAAGCTGACGGCGGCACTTGAACGGCCGATGGATCTGGGGTACAATACGAAGATACGGCCCCGGGCCATCACCGCAAACGCACACAGGAGCGACCCACCATGACCCTCAAGGACGTCTTCGCCTACGCCAGGAAGCACCGGGTGGCCTTCGTCTCGGTCAAGTTCGTCGACATGCTGGGACAATGGCACCAGATCACGGTGCCGGCCCACGAGCTCAAGCCCGACCTGTTCGAGCGCGGCCGCGGCATCGGGTTCGACGGCTCCAGCGTGGCCGGCTTCACCCAGGTCAAGGCCGGCGACATGATCGTGATCCCCATCCCCGAGACCGGGCTGCTGGACCCCTTCACCGAGCTGCCCACGCTGACCTTCATCGGCGACGTGATCGACGTGGCCACCGGCGAGCAGTTCGAGCGCAACCCGCGACACGTGGCCGAGCAGGCCGAGGCCCACCTGCGCAAGACCGGCTACGCCGAGCAGAGCTTCTGGGGGCCGGAGTTCGAGTTCTACCTGTTCGACTCGATCCGGTTCGAGAACCAGGCGCACAACAGCTACTTCAACATCGACGCCGCCGAGGCCCACTGGAACACCGGGCGCGACGAGCGGCCCAACCTCGGCAACAAGATCCCCTACAAGGGCGGCTACCACGCCGCGCCGCCGCGCGACCGCTACTACAACTTCCGCTCGCAGCTCTGCCAGCTGATGGAGCAGTGCGGCATCCCGGTCAAGTACCACCACCACGAGGTGGGCGGCGCCGGCCAGATGGAGATCGAGGTGATGTTCGACACCCTGACCCGGATGGCCGACCGCACCATGCTGGTGAAGTACATCGTCCACAACGGGGCCTGCAAGGCCGGCCTGACCGCGACCTTCATGCCCAAGCCGCTGGTGGGGGAGCCCGGCAACGGGATGCACGTCCACCAGTACCTGGGCAAGGCCGGGCACTCGCTGTTCTACCGCAAGGGCGGGCTGGTCAACATGTCGGAGCTGGCGCTGCACTACCTGGGCGGGCTGCTGCAGCACGCCCCGGCGCTGCTGGCCTTCACCAACCCCTCGACCAACTCCTACCGCCGACTGGTGCCGGGCTTCGAGGCGCCGATCAAGTCCACCTACTCCGTGGGCAACCGCACCGCGGCCGTGCGCATCCCGGGCTACCTCACCGATCCCAGGAATTTCCGCTACGAGTTCCGGCCGCCCGACGCCACCTGCAACCCCTACCTGGCGTTCGCGGCGATGCTGATGGCCGGCATCGACGGCATCAAGCGCCGCATCGACCCCGGCCAGCCGCTCAACAAGGACCTCTACAGCCTGTCGCGGCAGGACCTGGAGAAGATCCCGACGCTGCCGACCTCGCTGCCGGAGGCCCTGGAGGCGCTGCGGCGCGACCACAAGTTCCTGCTGGAGGGCGGGGTGTTCCAGCAGGACCTGATCGACACCTGGATCGACCTCAAGTCCCAGGAGTTCGAGAAGCTGAACATCCGGCCGCACCCCTACGAGTTCCAGCTCTATTACGACTGCTGATCCCGGGCCGCAACGCGGGCCGTCCCGTCCGTTCGTGATCCGACAACGCTGGTGATACAGCCACCGCCACCCTCAACTCCAACTGAGAGGTATCCCATGAAGGCAAGAACGTTCATACCCGTCGTGCTGTTGCTGGTCGCGGCGATCGGCGCCCCGGCGCTGGCCGGGCCGCGGATCGTGGTCGCCGAGCACTTCACCCAGTGGAACTGCGGCTACTGCCCGGCCGCCAATGCGGCGCTGGACGCGCTGCTGCAGAAATACCCCATCAGCCTGGCGGCCGTGCGCTACCACGTGTGGTGGCCGGGGACCAACAACGACCCGTTCTTCCTGGCCGATTCCATGGAATGCAAGACCCGCACCAATTTTTACAGTGTGGCCAGCTACGGCGTGCCCGCCGATGTGGTGGACGCCGACACCGCCGATTTCCAGGTCGACGAAAGCCGCGTGATCGCGGCCCTGGCCATCGCCTCGCCGGTCGACCTCAGCATGGCGGTCACCTACGATACCCTGGCCCGCACCGGCACCATCACCTGGACGGCCAAGGCCACTTCGGCGGTGCCCGCC
>DATJQG010000317.1:0-2958 GCA_035506015.1 Candidatus Edwardsiibacteriota bacterium | reverse complement strand
CGGTGCAGTTCGAGGCCAGCTTCGGCGAGATGACCGTGGCCATCGACAAGATCGAGGAGGTGCGCACGGTGCCGGCAGCCTCGGTCGTCGCGGGCAAGTACTGGTTCCCCAACCCCAACGCCACGCGGCTGTTCTTCGGCCCCACGGCCCACCTGCTGAAGCAGGGCCGGGGCTACTTCTCGGACATCTACGTGTTCTTCCCGTCGGTGACCTACGGCATCACCGACAACATCACCATGGGCGGCGGGATGTCGCTGTTCCCCACCGGCAGCATGGAGGACCAGATCTTCTTCTTCACGCCCAAGGTGGGGTTCAAGCCCTCGCCCGACGTCGGCCTGGCCGCGGGCGCGCTGATCGTGCGCGTGCCCTCGTTCGACTCGGACAACAAGCTGTCCACGGCCGGCATCGTCTACGGCGTGGGCACCTACGGCAGCCTGGACCGCAGCGTCACGGCCGGGCTGGGCTACGGCTATGCCGGGAACAAGATGGCCGACAAGCCGATGGTGATGCTGGGCGGGGAGTACCGCCTGTCGCGGCGGGTGGCGTTCGTCACCGAGAACTGGGTGTTCCCGGGCCTCGACCAGCCGCTGGTCTCGGCGGGCTTACGGTTCTTCGGCGAGGGGATGTGCTTCGACCTGGCGCTGGCCAACGTCATCGGCCGGGACGCCGCCGTTCCCGGCGTGCCGTACCTTGACGCGGTGTTCAATTTTTAACCGATCACTCAACCACTACAACACCAGGGCACCAAGGCCTCGAGCGAGTTTCATTGCCCTTTTAGTCTTCGAGTCCTTCATCCTTGTATCATGATGCAGATAACCACCATCGCCAAAAAATTCAACCCCGCCGAGTATTTCCGCGAGTTCGACTTCGGCGACTACCTGCGGTTCGACCTCACCAAGCTGCGGGGCGACCTGGCCGGCGGGCTGACCTCGGCCATCGTGGCGCTGCCGCTGGCGCTGGGCTTCGGCATCCTGGCCACGGGCGGCGACCCGCGGGGCGCGGTGGCCGGGCTCTACGGCGCGGTGTTCACCGGCGTGGTGGCCTCGCTGTTCGGCGGCACGCCGCAGCAGATCACCGGCCCCACCGGCGGCATGACCGTGATCCTGACCGAGGTCTTCCTGCAGACCCGCGACGTCAACGCGCTGCTGGCGGCCTGCCTGATCGCCGGGCTGATCCAGATCGCCTTCGGGATGTTCAAGCTGGGCCGGCTGATCAGCTTCGTGCCGCAGCCGGTGATCTCGGGCTTCACCAACGGCATCGCCATCCTGATCTTCACCCAGCAGCTGAAGACGTTCTGCGCCGCGCCGGTGGTGGCGCTGGCCACCATCGCGTTCATCCTGCTGACCCAGGCGATCAACAAGTCGCTGCCGAAGCTGTTCATCGGCCTGCTGGCCGGTTCGCTGGCCACCTATGTCCTCTGGCACCGCGTGCCGCTGTTCCTCTACAGCTTCGACCCGCATGCTGTCGCCTTCCTCCGGGCCGACGGCATCAAGCTGGTGGGGGCCATCCCGCACTCGTTCAAGCTGCCGGCGGTGCCGATCACCTCGTGGGACGGCTGGCGGCGGGCCATCCCGGCGGGCTTCACCATCGCCATCCTGGGCTGCCTGGAGACGCTGTTGGCCAGCGTGGTGGTGGACACGGTCACCAACAGCGACCACAACAGCAACCGCGAACTGGTGGGGCAGGGCGTGGGCAACGGCGTGGCGTCGCTGTTCGGCGGCATCGCCGGCACGGGCGCCATCGTCCGCACCATGATCAACATCCGCTCGGGCGGCCGCACCAAGCTGTCGGGCGTGATCTGCGGGCTGATCCTGGCGCTGGTGGTGCTGTTCCTATCGCCGCTGGCGGCGCACATCCCGCTGGCGGCGCTGGCCGGCGTGCTGATGATGGCCGCGGTCGGCATGTTCGAGTGGGAGCCGGTGAAGCTGCTGCCGCGCACGCCGCTGGCCGACGGCCTGGTGTTCGTCACCACGATGGCCGTCACGGTCTGCGCCGACCTGATCTCGGCGGTGCTGATCGGGATGCTGATGGCCACCTTCCTGTTCATCAACCGCATCAGCAAGCTGGGCGTGATCCCGGCGATGGAGCGCGACCTGTCGTCGATCCCCGAGCAGACCAAGCGGACGATGCAGCAGCAGCAGATCTCGGTGTTTGGCATCGAGGGGCCGCTGTTCTTCGGCGCGGTCAAGAGCTTCTCGCGCCAGATCACCGACGCCGCGCCCAACGTGCTGATCCTGGACATGAAGGGCGTGCCGGTGATCGACCAGAGCGGGGCGGGGGCCATCGAGACCATCGTCCAGCGGATGCGGTCGAAAAAGAAGACCGTGCTGCTGTGCGGCATGCGGCCCGAGATCCGCAAGACGCTGCACGCGCTGGGCGTCGTCCAGAAGGTGGGCGCCGACAGCTTCCCCGACAGCCTGGACAAGGCCATCGACTACGCCATCGCCCTGACGCAGTCCAAACAGCCCAGCCTGGCCGACTACCTCAAGCAGGACCTGATCCTGCTGGACGCCGACGTCGCGGACAAGCAGTCCCTGTTCGAGACGGCCGCGGCGCTGGCCGAGGACGAGGGCTACGTCTTCGACAAAAAGGCGTTCCTCGACAACCTGCTGCTGCGGGAAAAGGACTCGCCCACCAGCCTGGGGCACGGCGTGGGCATCCCGCACTCGCGCTCGGGATCCGCCACCGACGAGGTCGTGGTGATCTTTGTGCGGCCGAAAAAGCCGCTGGACGACTACGGCGCGATCGACGGCCAGCCGGTCAATTTAATCCTGATGATCTCGGCCGGGGACAACGTCGAGGGCTACTTCAAGGTGCTAAAGTTGATCGCCCAGGCCATCGGCCGCGAAGAGGTGCGCAAACAGCTGCTGGCCGCGCGCACGCCGGCCGAGGTGGTGGGGATTTTCAGTAATGTCAGGGATTGAAATGCGCAAATATTACTGGTTAACGCTGTCTCTT
>DATJQG010000316.1:0-3806 GCA_035506015.1 Candidatus Edwardsiibacteriota bacterium | reverse complement strand
ACGACTTCGCCGGCTCGGACGCGGCGACCGACGTCCAGGCCAAGCAGGTGCTGGGCGCCTGGGACGAGCTCAAGGTCACCTGGAAGACCCAACCCAAGCTGGGTGCCGCCGTGTCGACGGCCAAGCTGACGGGCTCGATCGGCTACGGCCAGGACGGCAAGTGGTACGAGTGGGACGTCACGGCCATCGTCCAGGCATGGGCCGCGGGCCAGGCCAATTGCGGCATCGCGCTGGACCCGGCGGGCGACAGCGGCGTGGACCGCGACTTCGTCTGCAAGGAATACGCGCAGAAGGCCGCCTACGCCCCGCAACTGGTGGTGGAGTATCCCGGCCCGGACAATCAAGGCAAGCAGTGACCAAAACCGTCATTCGGGGAAAAAGCAAAGCGGCTGGATATCATCCAGCCGCTTTGTGATTTTATGGAGCGCCTACGCGATCATCTCGCGGATCAGCGTCACGATGTCGGGCATCTCGCGCTTGATCAGCTCCAGCGTCCGCTGGTATTCCCCGTCGCCCTGGCCGATGGGATCGGGCACGCCGTCCGGGCACAGCAGCACCGGCGCGGCCGCGGGCGCCAGCCCGCGGATGGCCTGGCGGTGGCGCTCCTCCATGGCGACGACCAGGTCGGCCTGGCGCAGCAGCGAGTCGGTCAGCAGCGTCGCCCTGTGGCCGTCGATCCGGAAGCCGTTGCGCCGGGCCGCCGCCACCGCCGAGTCCGTGGCCGGCATGCCGGGCAGCGCGCCGGTGCCGCAGGAATGGACCCGCACCTTGTCCCGCCATTCCCTGGGCAGCGACTGGCGCAGCCAGCCCTCGGCCATCGGGCTGCGGCAGGTGTTGCCGGTGCAGACGAACAGCACGTCGACCGACGCCAGCTTGACCGGCGCGCCGGCCGCTTGTTGCAGGACGCTGCGCGTCAATACCCCCTTGCGCAGGATCACCGGCGCGCCGCCGGTGCAGTCGACCACGGCCGAGGGCGGCGCGGGCGGCAGCGGGCCGCCGTCCAAAATCAGGTCCACCGGCTTGGCCAGCGTGCGGGCCACGTCCAGGGCGGAGAGCGAGTCGCGCCGCCCGCTGGGGTTGGCGCTGGTGGTGGCCAGCGGCACGCCCGCCGCCGCGACGATCGCCGCGACCAGGGGCGAGGGCACCACGCGCACCCCGACCGTTCCCCTGCTGTCCAGTTTCCAGCGCGCCACCTGCGGCGAAGCCGGCAGCACCAGGGTCAGCGGGCCGGGCCAGAACTTTTTGATCAGCCGCTGCGCGTACTGAGGGATATTGTTCGCGGCTTCCGGCAGCGCAGCCGCGTCGCGCAGCAGCAGCACCAGCGGCTTGTGGGAGGCCCGTCCCTTGACCGCGTAGATGCGCCGCACGGCGCGGGCGGCATCGGCCCGGCAGCCCAGGCCGTAGACCGTGTCGGTGGGGAACGCGATGACCCCGCCCTGCCCCAGCGTCGCGGTGACCTGTGCGATCACGGCTGCCTGGGGACGGGCGGGGTCGCAGGGGACGATCTCCCCCTTGCGCCGGGCGAACATCTCAGCCCTGGGCCGGCGTTCTGGCCTTGGCCGTCAGCTCCTTCAGCTCCTTGCGCAGCAGCTGCCGCTTCAGCACGCTGAGGTGGTCGATGAACAGCACGCCGTTGAGGTGGTCGATCTCGTGCGACAGCACCCGGGCCAGCAGCTCGCTGGCTTCGATCTCCAGCTCGTTGCCGTCGAGGCCGACGCCGGTGACCGTGATGCTGCGCGGCCGCGCCACCTCGGCGTAGAGCTGGGGGAAGCTGAGGCAGCCCTCCTCCAGGGTGACCCGGCCCTGGCGCGCCGTGACCACGGGGTTGAGCAGCGCCAGCGGCTTGGTCTGCTTCTCGTCCAGCGCCGGCAGGTTGATCACGCACAGCTGGCGCGAGCAGCCGATCTGCGGCGCGGCCAGGCCCAGGCCCCGGGCCTGCTCCAGCGTGGCCACCATCTGGGCCGCGGTGCGCAGCAGGCCGTCGTCGATGGCGGTGACGGGGTCGGCCTTCTTGCGCAGCACCGGGTCGCCGTAGATCCGGATCGGCTTGGCGTTCGCCGTGTGTTCGGCCATGGCCGGGGCGCCGGTTACTTGTCCAGTTTGGCCGAGACCGACGAGCGCTGCACCTCGATCTTGACGTTCTCGTCGATCTTCAGCACCACGATGCCGCGGGCCTCGTCCACGCCCGCCACCGTGCCGTGGATGCCGCCGGCGGCGATCACCCGGTCGCCCTTCTGCAGCGCCTTGAGCATCTCGGCGTGCTTCTTCTGCTGCTTCTGCTGCGGCCAGATCATCAGGAAATAGATGATGCCGATCATCAGGACGAACGGGATGATCATCCCCAGGCCGCCCTGGCCGGCCTGCCCGCCCTGCCCCGGCGCGCCGGGCTGTCCCATCGCCAATGCTACTCCGAACACCGTGCTCTCCTTTTATTTCTGTTTTTCGTTTTCAGCGATCCGCCCCGGAAGGAATACGCCAGCAGCCGGTCCAGCCGCATCGTCCTGACGGCGCCGCGCCGCGACACCATGATCACCCGCATCGCCGGGTTGAACTCGCTCAGCACCTGGCGGCAGGCGCCGCAGGGCGCCACCGGGCCGTCGGTGCCGGCCACGATCGCCACCGCCTCGATCTCGCGGTCCCCGGCCGCCACCGCGGCGTAGACCGCGTTGCGCTCGGCGCAGCAGGACAGCCCGTACGAGGCGTTCTCCACGTTGCAGGCCCCGTAGATCGCGCCGCCGCGGGTGCGCACCGCCGCGCCCACCGGGAACCTGGAGTAGGGCGCGTAGGCCCGGCGCCGCGCGGCCCACGCCGCCGCCACCAGGTCCGCGGTCGCCCGCAGTCGTTTGCCCATCGTTGCGCTCGCTTTAAGGTAGAAGCTGGTCCAGGAAACTGTCGCCGTGCGCCACGCCGCCCGCCCCGAAGATCCCGGCCACGGTGGCGGCGATGTCGGCGAAGCTGGCGCGCGTCCCCAGGTCGGCGCCGCCGCGCAGCCCCGGCCCGTAGGCCAGCAGCGGCGTGTGCTCGCGCGAGTGGTCGGTGGACGGCGTGGTGGGGTCGTTGCCGTGGTCGGCGGTGATCAGCAGCAGGTCGCGCGGCGCCAGCAGCGCTAGCAGCGACGGCAGCCAGGCGTCGAACTCGCGCAGCCCGCCGGCGAAGCCGGCGGTGTCGTTGCGGTGCCCCCAGGTCATGTCGAACTCCACCAGGTTGATCATCAGCAGGCCGCGCCGCAGCCGCGGCAGCGTTTCCAGCAGTTTGGCCATGCCGTCGCGGTTGTCGTCGGTGTGGACGCTCTCGGTCAGGCCCCGCCCGGCGTAGAGGTCCGAGATCTTGCCCAGGCCGATCACCTGCTCGCCGTGCGCCGCAAGCCGGTCCAGCAGGGTCGGGCCGAACGGCGCCACCGAGAAGTCGTGGCGGTGGCCGCCCACCCGCTGGTAGGCCCCCGGCTCGCCGACGAACGGCCGGGCGATCACCCGCGCCACCGCGTGCTCCCCGGTCAGCAGCGCGCGGGCCGCGCGGCACCACTCGTACAGCGTCTCCAGCGGCACGGTGCGCTCGTGGCAGGCGATCTGGAACACGCTGTCGGCCGAGGTGTAGACGATCGGGAACCCGGTGCGCTGGTGCTGCTCGCCGTATTGCTTGATGATCTCGGTGCCCGAGGCCGGCACGTTGGCCAGGATGCCCCGCCCGATGGCCCGCGTGAACGGTTCGATGACCTCCGGCGGGAAGCCGTGCGGATAGGTCGGGAACGGTCGTTCGACAATCAGGCCGCCGATCTCCCAGTGGCCCGAGGTGGAGTCCTTGCCCCG
>DATJQG010000315.1:0-3117 GCA_035506015.1 Candidatus Edwardsiibacteriota bacterium | reverse complement strand
ATAACGACCCCAGGCAGCGACAGACGGAGCGCGACGCACTCAGACGCCGCAAGTCCTCCGACCTGCGGTAACCAGACTTGATACGACGCCATCAGACGAAACCGGAAGGCATGGTAAAGAGAAGGTCCGCGGTTTGTTGGCAGTTCTGGGCCTCCTCGACCAGCCCTGCCCCGGCTTGCAGCAGGTTCAGCGTACGCACCAGTCGCGACGCCGCGGCTTGAGCTTCTGGGCCCGAGAACAGCTCTCCGGCGCGGAGTGATCCGGGTATTTGTCCGCGGCGTGAACGTTCACTCGCACCGTGTCGTGCCCTTAGCCGTCAACGCTACGACACGAAGGAGAGGCCGTCATGTCAGGACCCGACACTGTCGTATCGGCGCGGCCGAATACAGTGCTGCTCGTCCGCGATGCGGCGCCCGCAGATTACCCGGCGATCCGCGACGTCGTGATCGCCGCGTACCGCCAGTACGCCGGCCTGATCGCACCGGACATCTTCGCCACCTACCTGGCCGACCTGCTCGATCTGGATACCCACGCCCGCCACGGGCGGCTGTTCGTGGTCGAGGCAGACCAATGGGTTTGAGCATTCGGAGCGTGGTACCCGGACGCCTCGGTCTAGGGGGTCGGCGTGCCGCCCGGCTGGGCCAGCGGCCGCGCGCTCGCCGTGCATCCGGCCGCACGCGGGAATGGCGCCGCGCGCGCCCTGCTGGCCACCGGCGAGCGCCTGGCGCGACAGGCCGGGGCGCCGGTACTGGCGTTCCACACGATGAGCTTCATGACCGGCGCCATTGCCTTGTACGACTACGACCTGATCGCCCAGGTGGCAGGCCAGCCAATGCGGCGTTTGCTCGATCCAGACCACGCATAACCACGTCTGCATGAGCTGCTATTCGCCGCGGCGAGACGCGGTACTGCCCCTGCGAGGGCGCGCCGCTTGCCTGTATCCCTGGCCGTCAGCCGTATACACGCTGGATAACCGGGAATGCCTCCTCCATCGTGGTGATCGGGAACACGTCGAACTCGATCCACGGCGTGTACTTTATGGTGAGCTCGTAGTTGCTCTCCGCGTCCTCCGGCAGCTCCTCCACCATGAATCCGCCCTTGCCGTCTAGGCGCTCGTAGTGCGCGATGAGACCGGGAGAGGTTCCGGTCTCAAGGAACTTCTTCGTCAGCTTCCGCCGGTCGTCTTCGCTAAGGCCCTCGCGGTAGCGGTACATGGTCATTTCCAAACGCTTCATGACGTGCACCTCCTATCTCTTCTCGACGCTAGGGCCGCGCGCCGCTATTGCCAGAGGCGAAGGCCACAGATTCGTGGCTGGTTGACCCGCGGTCACTAGGGTCTGATGACCTTCGCACCGGGTTGGGCCCACCGAGGTTCTACCGGTTTGTTGTCACAGTCTCGGGCGGGCGACCTGACGGCGCAGCACCGCGACCTCATGCCGCAGCGCCACGTTGTCAGGCAGCCGACAGTTCTACTGGCTCATAGTTCGGCATGCGTCCGATCGTACGGAAAACGGCCACCCTGACCCGGCCAATTTCCCATGGGTCATGCGGGCGGGCTGGCGGCGCCCGGGGCGTGGCTGACGGCAGCGCCGGGCTGAGGCAGCGGCGCTCCGGGCCGGGTGAGCGGCCCAGAGCGCAGGAGCGTGCCGGCGACGATCGCGCCGAAGACCAGGATGGCGGCGGAGCACCAGAAGGCGGTGCTGTAGCCGTGGATCAGCGCAAGTCCGGTCAGTTGCGGACTGGGCCGGCCGTGGATCGCGGTAGCGGGGCTGATGTGGGTGGTGATGTAGCTCGCGACGGCGCTGGCGAAGATGGTGTTGAGCAGGGAGGTGCCGATCGAGCCGCCGAGCTGCTGGCCGGTGTTGACCGTAGCGGAAGCCACGCCTGCATCGGTCGGCGGGACGCCGAAGGTGCCGGTGTTGAACACAGGAGCGAACACCAGGCCCAGACCCAACCCCATCATCAGCAGCGAGGGCAGGACGGCGGTGGCATAGCTGGAGTGCACCCCGATCCGGGTCAGCAGGGCCAGGCCGCCGGCCGCGAGCAGCATCCCGGTCGGGACCAGGGGCCGGGGCCCGGTACGGGGCATCAGGACGATGTTGCAGGTGATCGAGGACGCCATGATGCAGGCGACCATCGGCAGGAAGGCCACGCCGGTGACGATGGGGGAGAACCCGAGGGTCTGCTGCAGGTAGTAGGTCAGGAACAGGAACAGCCCGAACATGCCCATCGCGGCGATCAGCATGCTCAGGTACGCGCCGCCGCGGTTGCGGTCGGCGACGATCCGCGGCGGCAGCAGCGGTTGTGGCGCGCGGGTCTGCCGCCAGCCGAACAAGACGAGCAGCACCACCCCGGCGGCCAGGAATCCCCAGGTGGAGGGGGTGTGCCAGCTATGCAGCGCGGCGTTGGAGAAGCCGTAGACGATGCAGAACATGCCACCGGAGACCAGCGCCGCGCCGGGCAGGTCCAACTTGGGCCTGCCCCGTGTGGGCTGGCGGTGCAGCAGCGTCACGGCCCCGGCGGCGGCGATGGCGGCGAAGATCAGGTTCACGTACAGGCACCATCGCCAGGACAGGTATTCGGTCAGCACTCCGCCCAGCAGCAGCCCGACCGCGCCGCCCGCCCCGGCGACGGCGCCGAACACGCCGAACGCCTTGCCGCGCTCCGCCGGATCGCTGAACGTCACGGTCAGCAGGGACAGTGCCGACGGGGCCAGTAGCGCGCCGAACGCGCCCTGACAGGCCCGCGCCGCCACCAGCATGCCGAAGCTCACCGCGGCCCCGCCTACCGCCGAGGCGGCCGCGAAGCCGATCAGGCCGGCCACGAACGTCACCTTGCGGCCGAGCAGGTCAGCCAGCTTGCCGCCCAGCAGCAGCAGGCTGCCGAACGTCAGCGCGTACGCCGTGACGACCCACTGCCGGTCCACAATGGTGAAGTGCAAGTCCCGCTGCGCGGTCGGCAGCGCGATGTTCATGATCGTCGCGTCCAGCACGATCATCAGCTGGGCGAGCGCGATCACTCCCAGGATCAGCCACCTGTGCCGGTCGGACTGGCCGTCGGCCGGGCCGGAGCCGCCGTTGCTGACCGCGCTATCGGACATGAGTCCCCGCCAATCTG
>DATJQG010000314.1:0-2969 GCA_035506015.1 Candidatus Edwardsiibacteriota bacterium | reverse complement strand
CTGCCGTCCGAGGGCTATGCCCTGGTGCGCCAGAGCAGCGGCGCGTACGTCACCTACCTCAAGTACAGTCCCGACGACGCCACCGGCAACAACGACGGCATCATCAACCCGGGAGAGACCGTGCGGCTGCCGCTGTGGGTGAGGAACTTCGGCTCGGCGGGCAGCGACGGGGCGGTGGCCTGCACCCTGGCCACCAGCGGGCCGGCGGCCCTGTCGGACTCGCTCCACGACTTCGGCGCCCTGGCGGCCGGCGACTCGGCCCTCAACACCCAGGGGTTCGCCTTCACCGTCGCGCCGACCTGCAGCAACGCCACGGTGCTGCCCTTCGTGGTGCGGTGCCATGACGCCAGCGCTGGCTGGAGCTCCTCGTTCTCGCTGACGGTCGGGGCGCCGCTGCTGTCCTACGCCGGCCGGGCCATCGGCGGCGGCGGGCGGCTCGATCCCGGCTCCCAGCGTTCGCTGGCCGTGACCATCCGCAACACCGGCCTGGGCAACGCCTACAATCTCAGCGGCACGTTGCATTGCGATGGTGCGGGCGTGACGGTCACCGATTCCCAGGCGGCGTTCGGCACCGCAACGCACGGCGGGTCGGCCAGCAACGGCGGCGACAGCTTCGCGGTGGCGGTGGACGGCGGCTGCGCCATCGGCGACAGCGTCCGCTTCACGCTGACCGTGCGGTCGGACGGCGCCCCGGACCTGGCGGCCAGCTGGTACGAGTACATCGGCGACATCCGGTACACCGCCGCAGGCGCCGACGGCTACTACGCGGTGGAGGACAGCGACCTGGTGTCGCGGCGGCCGGCCTACCAGTGGGTCGAGACCCGCGGCAGCGGCGGCACCCAGGTCGCGCCCGGCGACGACGGGTCGGTCACCGTGCCGCTGCCCTTCGCCTTTGCATGGTACGGCGCCGGCTACGACACGGCGACGATCTGCGGCAACGGCTGGATGGGCCTGGGCCGGGTGCCCGCCAGCGGCTACTACTGGGAGCACCAGCACCTGCCCACCGCCGGCGACAGCATGCCGCGGCCGGCCGTGTTCGCCCAGTGGGCGGACCTCGACCCCACGGCGGCCGGCGCCTGGGTGGGCTACCGCTCCGACCCCGCCCAGCACCGGTTCGTGGTGCAGTTCGACTCGGTGCCGTTCTACGGCACGGCGACCGCCAACACCTTCGAGATCATCCTCTACGATTCCACCGGCGACGACGCCAGCGGCTGCCTGGATTTCGACGTGGTCTGCCAGTACAAGCGCTGGAGCGACATCAGCAACAGCGGCATCGGCATCCAGGACGCCAGCGGCACCAGGGGGCTGGACGTCTATTACAACGGCCAGGCCGGCGCCAGCGGCCGGCTGCTGGGATTCTACAGCGGCAAGGCCGTCCGCTTCACCCGGCAGCCCGGCGCCGCGCTGTCAGGCGTCGCCGGCCCGGTGGCGGCGCCAGCGCTGCCGCAGTCCTACGCGCTGCTGCGCAATACGCCCAATCCCTTCCGCTACCGGACCACGATCGTCTTCCAGCTGCCCCGCCCGGCATCCGTCGACCTGCAGATCTACAACATCGCCGGCCAGCTGGTGCGGACCCTGGTGCACGGGCCGCAGCCCGCCGGGACCCATGCCGCATCCTGGGACGGCCGCGACGCCGCCGGGCAGCAAGTGTCGTCCGGCGTCTATTTGTACCGCCTGTCCTCGCCCCAGTATTCCCGCACCGGCAAGCTCAGCCTGGTGCGGTGAACGGTGCGGCGGCCGGGAAGGGGGCGTCCTCGCGGACGCCCCCTTTTTCTGCATATTTTAATTGACTTGGCCGGGAAAATATACTACCATATCAATTCGAACCCGGCCCGAACCGGGCGTCCGATACTGTAAAAATATTCAAAAAATTGTTGACTTTATGCAATATTGGCGGTACTATTTGAATAGTGTTCCATCACCAATGTTCCATCGAAAGGGGAAGACCATGTCCCATCGTCGTTGGATCCCGGCGGCACTGATCGCGGCGGCCTGCTGCGGCATCGCCTGGGCGGGCGAGCTGACGCAGACAGTGAGCTTCGACCGCAAGAATATCGTCATCACCAGCAGCGGCGGCTACGACATCGTCGACCTGGCCGGCTGCCAGGTCAGCGTGGAGCCCGGCGCGCCGCGCCTGCCGCACCTGATCCAGGCCGTCGCGCTGCCGGCGGGAGCGGTGCTGACCGGCGCCGACCTGATCGGCGCCGACGAGCAACCGCTGGACGGCAGCTACAGCATCGCGCCCATCCAGCGCCAGGTGCCGCTGCCGATGCCGGGCAAGACCTTCACCGTCGCCCCGGCCGCGCCCGACCCGGCGATCTACGGCCAGGACGCCGTCTATCCCGCGGCGGTCGTGCGGTCCCTTGCCACGGGCAGCCTGTGCGGCTACTGCATCGGGCACGTGCTGGTCAGCCCGCTGCGCTACAACCCCGCCACCAGGACGCTGTACTTCAGCCAACGGATCACCTACCGGGTGCGGTACCAGGAAGGCGCTTCCGCGGCCACCATCCCGACCAGCGACCAGCAGGCCTTGTTCGGCCAGCAGGCCAAGCTGCTGGTCGCCAACCCGGGAGACGTCGACCGGTTCGCGCCGCAGGTCAGCCGGGCGCGCTCCAAGGCCCTGCCGGCCGGCACGTACCGGGCGGTGATCATCTCCGGGCTGACCTCGTGCGACAGCGTGTTCGCCCGGCTGGCCGCCTGGCACACCAAGAAGGGGCTGCGCGACACCGTGGTCACCCTGTCATCCATCACCAGCGGCTATACCGGCTACGATGCCCAGGATAAGATCCGCAACTTCATCAAGGATGCCAAGAACACCTGGGGCACAACCTACGTGCTGCTGGGCGGCAAGGGCGACGCCATGGGCAGCGCCCGCAACATCGTGCCGTGCCGCAAGGCGTGGTATTCCAGCCAGGGCGGCCCGGACAACGATTCCATCCCCTCGGATTGGTACTATGCCGATCTCGACG
>DATJQG010000313.1:0-2419 GCA_035506015.1 Candidatus Edwardsiibacteriota bacterium | reverse complement strand
CGCGCGCGCCAAGCAATGCAAGGCCCCGGAGAAGATCGCCGAAGGCGCGCTGACCATCGGCTTCGCCCGCACCCAGGTGCTGGCCCTGGCCGACAAGGTGATCGCCGCGGTCAAGAGCGGCGCTATCAAGCGGTTCGTGGTGATGGCCGGCTGCGACGGCCGCCACAAGACGCGCGAGTATTTCACGGAATTCGCCAAGGCGTTGCCCAGGGATACGGTGATCCTGACCGCGGGCTGCGCCAAGTACCGGTACAACGGGCTGGAGCTGGGCGACATCGGCGGCATCCCGCGGGTGCTGGACGCCGGCCAGTGCAACGACAGCTACTCGCTGGTGCAGATCGCGCTGGCGCTGAAGGACGCCTTCGGCCTCCAGGACGTCAACCAGCTGCCGCTGTCGTTCGACCTTGCCTGGTACGAGCAGAAGGCCGCGCTGATCCTGCTGTCCCTGCTGGCGCTGGGGATCCGCAACATCCACCTGGGCCCGACCCTGCCGGCCTTCGTCTCGCCCAACGTGCTGAAGATCCTGGTCGACAAGTTCAACATCCAGCCCACCACTTCTGTGGAAAAGGACCTGCCGCTGGTGCTGGCGGGAAAATAATCGGCACGGCCGATCGTTCGTGCTCCCGGCCATCACGGCCGGGAGCGTTTTTTATCGCCCGCGACCTTGACTGGCGCGACCGGTTCCGGTATCATAGCCCCATGACAGACGCAGACCATCCCGCAGGTCGGAGATCGTATCGCATCGCGCAGCGGTGGCTGCGGGCCGGAACCTCGCGCTACGCCTATCCGGTGCACCATGCCAAGGCGCAGGTGCTGGAACTGATGGGCCGTTGGCCCGAGGCGCGGTCGCTCTATGCCGCCAACGGTGAGCGGGCCGCGGCCGCGGACGACCCCGCGCTGCTGGCCGAGAGCCTGTGCGGGTTGGGGCAGCTGGCGGTCAAGGCCGGCGACTATCAGCGCGGACAGGAAGCGCTGGAACGGTCGGTGCGGCTGTTCGAAGCCCGGGCCGACCATCGCGGTTTGGGGATGGCACTGGGGGCATTGGGCAACATCCACCGCGACCGGGGCGAATACGGGCAGGCCCTGGCGCTCTACCGGCGGCAGATCCGGCTGGCGCGTGCGGCCGGCGACCGCGCCCTGCTGGCGCGGGCCGCCGGCTTCATCGGGGGCGTCTATTTCCAGCAGGGGCAGTACCGGCGGGCGCTGGCCTGCTACCGGCACAAGCTGGACCTGGCCCGCCGCCACGGCGACCGCCTGGACGTCGCCATGGCGGCCAACAGCATCGGCGGCGTGCTGGCCTACCTTGGTGAGTACGGCCCGGCGCTGGACCAGCTGCGCGAGGCGCACCGGCTGAACAGCGACATCGGCAATCTCCAGACCGCGATGTTCGCGCTGGGGAACATGGCTTTCATCCTCGGGCAGCGCCACGACAACGCCCAGGCGCTGGCGCTGTTCCGGCAGCAGCAGCGCATGGCGAGCCGCATCGGCGACCGTCGCGTCATCTGCCAGTCGCAGCTCAACGTGGCCGAGGCGCGGTTCCAGGCGGGTGACTACCGCCCGGCGCTGGAGGAATACCAGCGGGGCGGTGCCTGCGCGGCGGAACTGGGCAATCTGGCACTGCAGGCGCTCTCGTTGCTGGGCCAGGGCCGCAGCCATATCGAATTGGAGGACGATGCCAGCGCCCGCACGGCCCTAGCGGGTTCGCTGGCCATGGCGCAGGAGATCGGCGACAAGAGGATCGAAGCCAGCGCCCATGCCGAGCTCGGTCGGCTGCTCCAACTGCAGGGCGATCGGGCGGCGGCCCGCAGTTGCTGGGAACAGGCCGTGGCACGGGCCCGGGAACTGGGGGCGTCCCAGCTGCTGGCCAACTATCTGCTCGGGCTGGCCGAGGCGCTGTTCGCGGCGGGGGAACACGGCGCCAGCGCGCGGCTCAACGATGAGGCCATGGCCTTTGGCCGCGCCGCCGGCGACGAGCAGGCGCTGTTCGGCAGCCGGCTGCTGCGGGCGAGGACGCTGGGCGCGGCCGACGTCACGCAGGGCATCACGGCGCTGGCCGACCTGCTGGCGAACGCCAGCAGCGACGCGCAGCGGGCGCTGGCGCTGGCCGCGCGGTTCCAGCTGGCCGGGGATCCCGCCGACCGCGCGGCAGCGGTCCGATCGCTTGGGGACCTGCCCAAGGATGAACGCAAGCGCGAGAACGACGTGCTGAGAGCGCAATTGGAGGCCGGCCGGTCCCCTGCACCGTAAGCGCACTCCGGGGAGTGCGCCAATGCTGAAGCCGCGGCAAGCGCCGCGGCTTCAGCATTGGCGGGGTGCGGCGGAACTACCTGACCGTCATGATCCTGATCGAGTCGGTGCAGCCCCGCGAGCCCGACTGCAGCCCCTCGGTCACCAGCACCCGTTCGCCGCGGCGTGCCAG
>DATJQG010000312.1:0-6688 GCA_035506015.1 Candidatus Edwardsiibacteriota bacterium | reverse complement strand
TCAACCTGCTGGCCGACCCCACCGGCGACGTGGCCGTGCTCGATGCCGCGATCGAGGGCGCGCTCAAGGAGATCAAGAACATGCCGGCGGAGCTGCTGAGGTCGGCGCCCGCGCCGGCCGCGCCGGCAGCGGCCCCCCGGCCGCCGGCCCCCAAGCCCACCGAGCCGATCAACGCCGCGGTGCTGGACAAGATGGCGGCCATCGCCGAGGAGTTCCTGGGCGAGCTGGCCGGCGACATCTTCCAGAACCAGCTGGCCGACCACAAGCTCAACAAGGACCGCCTGATCCGCGACGGCGTGATGAAGTTCTGCTACGCGCTGCAGAAGGACGCCTCGATGATCATCGGCCCTTCGGCCGCCAAGCAGATGGCCGACAAAATGATGCTGCTGCTGAAATAAAAACGAACGCAGAAAACGAAAACGATTTGGGCCTAGGAATCGTGGTTGATCTCAAGCTGCGAACGAAGCAATACGCCCTGCGCATCATTCGGCTCTATAGTACGCTACCCAACACGGTCGTCGCTCAGGTCATCGGAAAGCAATTGATGAGGTCCGGCACTTCGGTCGGGGCAAATTACCGGGAAGCTGTTCGCGCACGATCAAGGGCGGAATTCATTTCGAAGGCGAACATCTCGTTGCAGGAGCTCGATGAAACAGCGTACTGGTTGGAATTATTGCGGGACAGTGTAAATCCGGATGTCGATCTCGCACCGTTGATCAGAGAAACAGATGAACTGACCGCAATCTTTGTCATCATGATCAAGAACGCAAAGGCAAAACGATCCTGATCGCCAATAACACCGACCTATTCGATAATCGTTTTCTGCATTCGTTTTACATTAAGGAGGTTCGGTCATGTTCAAACTGCTGCTCTACGACAGCGAGTACCTGTGGTTCGTCACCGTCACCAACCTGGTGTCGGTGGCCGGCAGCGTGCTGCTGTGGGTGACCTGCGTGCTGTTCGGCCTGATCGCCCGCAAGTACGAGCTGGTGCTGCGCAAGAAGACCAACTGGCAGTTCATGATCTTCGCGCCCTCGGGCATCCTGTTCTTCGCGGCCATCCAGATCTGGGCGTACTCCAGCCAGGTCAAGATGAACGTGGTCCAGTCGTGGATCGCCTACGCCTGCTTCCTGGCCTCGGGCATCCTGTCGCTGATGGGCGCGATGCGGTTCAAGCAGGTGGTGACCCCGGCCAAGAAGCCCGCGGCCGCGCCGTCCGCCGCCCCGGCGTCCGCCCCGGCAAAGTGAGCTCCGGCCCCAGATCACGATGAATCCTTACTGAGGAGATACCGCATGGAGATCTCGATCCCCGCCGAACTGGTGTTCGCCATCGCCGTGGCGCTGTTCTGCATCTCGCTCTATTACTACGGCCGGGTGCTGAAGCGCCTGCTGGCCATCATCCGGCGGCCGTCCGTGATCTGGACGCTGCCGATCGCCGGCTCGATCCTGCTGGCCCTGGGCGCGCTGTTCCACTTCATCCCGCTGGCCATCTATCCCCAGCTCGACCCGTCCCGCACCGACCAGCTGATGATGATCTGCCAGAACCGCACGATGGAATCATCGTTCATCTTCCTGGCCGGCCTGATCTCCATCCTGGCGGGCTGGACCTACACCCGCTGGACCAGCCGCTAAGATGCGGTGCCAGAACGGCGGAGAAAAATAAAAAAAATCATATTTCGTGTCTTGACAAACAGCATATTACATGGTATTGTAACGATACGGAAATGATGGTTAACCCGTTGTCCCGGCACCAGTAGGGTCGGGACTGCGGTGGGCGTGTCTTTTCACGTTTTTACTAAGCGCACAATTCAACAAAAGGAGGTGAATCGCGCAGGAGAATCCAACAAACCGGCTACCCTGGGCAACGGGCGCAGGCGCCATTTTTCCACAGCAACTTTAACTCAAAGGGAAGAAACATGAAGAGAACTTTATGTGCACTGCTGATCCTGACGCTGGTGATCGCGGTCCCGGCTCTTGCTGTGAAGCACCAGCCGATCAACAAATACGGTTTCGATGACAACAGCCGGGCGGCGGCGCTGAAGCAGGCCAATCCCTCCCTGCGCAGCACCAAGGCCATCACGTCGGTCACCATCGACACGTGCGTCAACATCCGCGCGATCCTGGGCACCAACTGCCGCAGCATCGGGTCGAACGTCGGCACCACCAGCGACACCGTCCAGACCGTGTACCTGCGCGGCCAGGCGGGGACCTACGCGCTATGGCACGCCTATTCGCTGGACGGCGGCGCCACCTGGACCAAGTACAACGTGGTGGCGGCCGACGCCAACAACCGGCCCCGCTACCCGGCGATGGAGATCGCGGCCAACGACGAGGGCAACAGCGCCTTCCAGTGCGCCCGCATCGCCTACCACCTGCAGGCCACCGACCCGCGGCTGAAGCTGGCCTACGAGTCCTCCAGCCTGGGCGACAACGCCTGGTCGTTCGTCGAGATCAGCGACGGTTCGACCGATTTCTGGACCCCCTGCCTGACCCAGCGCGGCAACGAGCTGGCGGTCGCGGGACAGGACTACAACGGCGGCGGCGTGGGCATCGCTGCCAGCACCGACGGCGGCGCGACCTGGCTGCCGTCACCCATTCCGTTGGTCGACTCCTTCGCCACCCCGGGCACCCAGGCGGCGCTGGTGTGGCTCAACGACACCACCCTGATGGGCTTCGTGCCGGAACCGCGGTATGACAGCCAGGGCGCGATGTCCTACCTGATCTCCTACGACAAGGGCGTCACCTGGACCGGCCCCAAGAGCATCTGGCCGACTCCGGACGGCTATTCGCCCCAGTTCCGCGGCAGCACCTGGTGGTACGATTACGACGCCATGGTGATCAACGGCGTGCCGTACGTGGCCTTCGCCAACTCCGACTTCACCACCTACGGCGGCCGCGGCTACAGCGGCCAGTCCATCTTCGTGGCCCATCCCACCACGCCGGGCGACTATACCCAGTGGACCATCAAGCACGTCAGCGATATGTGGGACACCGCCACCAGCAACGGCTTCTACCCGACCGAACCGGCGCTGGGCGCCGACGCGGCGGGCAACATCTACCTGAGCTACGTGCCGTGGGGCAGCTCCAACCTGTCCACCGATGCGGCGGTGATCCGCAGCACCGACGGCGGCAACACCTGGACGACGCCGCTGCACTTCATGAACGCCGGCAAGGTCAACCTCGATCCGTTCGAGATCTCCCGCACCGTCGGCAGCTACGTCTACGGCGTGGGCTGCGACTCGATCAGCGGCAGCGCCAAGTATCCGCTGGCCAGCTACAAGATCCCGGTGGCCGACATCGCGGCCCAGCCGGTGATCTCGGACGCCGACCGCTACATGCCCCCGTCGCAGCCGCTGACCGGCGCGGCCTGGCACGGCGACACCCTGACCGACACCGCGACGGTCACCGCCAACACCATCGAGTGGGCCTGGCAGCCCGGCTTCGGCTTCGGCGGCCACTACGAACTGACCATTTCCCAGACCGCCGATTGGAGCGGCACCAACTACGACCTGAACCAGCATCCGGATTCAAACGACCTATTCATCGACGGGATGCCGGCGACGGGCCGCTGGTTCTACAAGGTGCGCTCGATCCGGCCGAACGCCAGCACCACCGCCTGGAGCGGCATCTACACGTTCACCTACCTGGGCACCGACATCAACACCACGGACTGGGTCGCCAGCGGCGTGGCCGGCAAGCCGGCCGCCCCGGTGTACAGCTTCGCGGTGCGGGCGGCCTATCCCAACCCGGCGAAGGACCGCGCCACCATCAGCTACCAGCTGCCCAAGGCGGGCGCGGTCAGCCTGAAGGTGTACAACATCGCCGGCCAGGCGGTGAAGAGCATGGACGTTCACGGCAGCGCCGGGATGAACACCATGACCCTCAGCACCAAGGATATGGCCAACGGCGTGTACTTCTACCAGGTGAATTCCAACGGCCTCTCGGCAACCCGGAAACTGACCGTGGTCCGCTAACGGCCATGGTCGCGCGGACCGGCGGGGCATTCGTGTCCCGCCGGTCCCGGCCCCAGCACCCGGAACACCGGATCTTCCACCGATCGACCCATCCGTTCGAACCGCAGGCGAACCACGGCATCGTCATCATCCGCCCGAGGGCGATAATCCCACAATATATATTGGCGGCGGCGCCATTCCCCGGACACCCGGATCGATCCCACCGATATGAATGAAAAAGAAATAGAGCGATGACCATCACAGAAGGAGGTACCGCCGAGCACTAGCCCACGTCAGCTTGTTCGCAGTCCCGATTCATCAGTCCCATCAGTACTCTTACAAACAAAATAATACTGGAGGAAAAGCAAACGATGAAGCTCCTGAGGTTGTTCGTTGCAGCCGCGGTCTGCCTGGGCCTGTCCGGCGCCATCGCGCTGGCCGGCACCACCGGCAAGATTGCGGGTACCGTCATTGATGCCGACACCAAGGAACCGCTGCCCGGCGCCGTCGTGACCATCCTGGGCACCACGCTGGGCGCGAACACCGACCTGGACGGGCGGTACATGATCATCAACATCCCGGTCGGCACCTATTCGGTGCAGGCCAAAATGATGGGGTTCCAGACCCAGACCGTCACCAACGTCAAGGCCATCATGGACCTGACCACCACGGTCAGCTTCAAGCTGGGCGCCAAGGTGATCGAGGGCGGTGAGACCGTGATCGAGGCCCGGCGCGTGATGGTCGAGCCCAGCGCCACGTCCAAGACCACGATCATGTCGGCCACGGACGTGATGTCGCTGCCGGGCGGCAGCGCCGCCTCGGCCATCGGCACCACCGCCGGCATCGTCACCCAGGCCAACGGCACCCAGAACGTGCGCGGCGGCCGTTCCGACGAAATGATCTACTTCATCGACAACGTCTCGGTCAACGACCCGCTGCAGGGCCTGGTGGGCGCCCAGATCAACACCGGCGCCATCCAGGAGGTGATGGTGATCACCGGCGGGTTCAACGCCGAGTACGGCGAGGCGATGTCGGGCGTGGTCAACGTGGTGACCAAGGAGGGCAGCGACAAGTTCTCGGCCTTCGCCAAGTACACCACCGACGAGTTCGCGGGCAAGCACAGCATCGGCTACGACCGGGTGGAGGGCAGCTTCGGCGGCCCGGTGCCGCTGGTCCCGAACCTGTACTACTTCTTCTCCGGCGAGTACAGCAACCGCAAGGGCGTGGCCTCGTTCATGCCCGAGAAATACTACGTGCACGACGCCAGCGCCGACGTCCGGGGCTACTGGGCCGACACCCTGCGCTACTCCGGCGCGGACTGGGACTCGGCGTCGCACGGCTTCATCCACCAGTGGATGGACTCCTCGGACGCCAAGTGGGAGGCGCACAAGCAGTGGGCGATGGACTACTACACGCTGCGGGGCTGGAAGGAATGGGACAAGACCTACCTGCCGCACCGCTACTTCAACAGCTACCGCATCCAGGGCAAGCTGACCTACAAGATCGACCCCTGGCACGCCAAGTTCACGCTGGGCAGCTTCATGAACCGCGACCAGTACGGCGCCTACGGCTACACCTACAAGTACAACATCGATCTGCTGCCGTCCACGCTGCAGAAGTCGTTCCAGGTCAACGGCACCTGGCGCCAGTCCCTGGGCAAGGACCAGAAGACCTTCTTCACGATGATCGTCAACTACTTCGACACCAAGTACTCCTACGGCAACATCGACACCACCTACGAGAAGACCCGCAAGTTCTACCAGGACATCAAGTTCCTGTCGGACGACGACTTGAACCACGACGGCAAGTACGACGCCTACTACAACCAGCAGCCCGACTACAACATGTCCGACAACCCCTACGGGTTCGCGCCCAACTCGTCGATGACGTTCTGGTCGCGCGGCCTGTACCGCACCTGGGAGCGGACCGAGGCCAGCTACGACGCCCTCAAGTTCGACATCACC
This sequence comes from Candidatus Edwardsiibacteriota bacterium, assembly GCA_035506015.1. Taxonomy (GTDB): domain Bacteria; phylum Edwardsbacteria; class AC1; order AC1; family EtOH8; genus DATJQG01. The sequence goes on along the minus strand of DATJQG010000312.1, from coordinate 772 downwards.
TCGCAGGTCAACCGCATCAACCAGGTGCAATCGGGCCTGGAGGCCAAGCAGCACCGCGAGTACCGCAAGTACAACAGCCTGCCGTGGGACGCCGATCCCTTCAAGGACCAGTACCTGTTCTACCCGCGCACCGCGGCCTGGTACCTGCAGGACAAGCTGGAGTTCGAGAGCTTCATCATCAACGCCGGCCTGCGCCTGGATTACCTCAATTCGCGGGCCTACTACTACAAGAACCAGTTCGACACCCTGCAGGGCAAGATCTGGCCCAAGGCCAAGCTGCAGCTGTCGCCGCGGCTGGGCATCTCGCACCCGATCACCGAGCGCACGGTGTTCCACCTGAGCTACGGCCACTTCTTCCAGCAGCCGGAGTTCCAGTACCTCTACGAGTCGCTGCAGGCTGACGTGGTGCGGCGCGGCAACATGGTGGTCGGCAACCCCGAGCTCAAGGCGCAGAAGAACATCGCCTACGAGGCCGGCGTGGCCCACCAGTTCAGCAACGACCTGGCCGGCGACCTGACCCTGTACTACAAGGACATCTTCAACCTGCTGGGCGGCCAGTCCGACACGCTGCAGGGCAACGAGTACTACGGCTACACCAACAACGACTACGGCAACGTCCGCGGCATCGAGATCGCCTTCCGCAAGCAGCCGGGCGCCGGGATCTTCTCCGGCCGGATCGCGTACAGCTTCCAGATCGCCAAGGGCTCGGCCTCCGACCAGTTCGAGGCCTACCTCAACTGGCGCGGCACTGACCCGGCCACCGGCCTGCCGC
>DATJQG010000311.1:0-5515 GCA_035506015.1 Candidatus Edwardsiibacteriota bacterium | reverse complement strand
CGAATATCTCGGTTTTTTCATGGGCGCCCTGATGCTGCTTTACGCGGCGATGCTGCCGTCCGTGCCGATCGGCCTGCGGCCGCTGGTGGTGGCGGGCATCGTGGCGATGGGCCTCGCCAATATCGTCACCTTTCACCGCGGCGCCTGGTTCGTCACGGTGATGGGGTTCCTGGTCCTGTTGCTGCGCCGGCGCGGGAAGAAGGCAGCGTACTTGGCCGTGACCATCGCGGTGGTGGTGACCGTCCTGCAGCTGGCCCCGAACCTGGTGACCTCCCTAATGGGCGAGCGCTTTCGGCTGAGCTTCAGCGCCAACGACGTCAGCTTCCAGGACCGGAAAACGCTATTCTTGGATGTCACCCTGCCGGCGATCGCCGCCCATCCGCTGGGAGAGGGGATCGGCACCATCGGCGGGGCCGCGATGTCACTCCACCGCATCACCGGGGCTTCGACCGTCGTCGGTCTGACAGAAAGCGGGTATCTGAGCACCGCGCGCCAGCTGGGGATTCCGGGCCTGCTGATCGAACTGGTCCTGCATGTGCTGCTGCTGGCGGCCAGCCTGCGGGCCATCAATAAGGCCGCGACACCCTGGGAGCGGTCCCTGGTCGCCGGCATCGCGGCGGTCCAGGTGATGTTCATCCTGGGGGGCTTCAGCGATTACCCCGGTGAGCTGCTGCCGACCAATATCCTGTTCTGGCTGCTGTCCGGGCTGGCAGTCCAGATCGACCTGCGGAGCGGGCCATCATGAAGACCATGGTCATCGGGCACTCCTACTGTTCGCCGATCAACCACCAGAAGCTGGCGGCCTTGGCGGCGCTCTGTCCCGGCCGGATCCACGTGATCACGCCCCGCGACTGGCGCGACATGCTGATGACGGTCAGCACGGCGGAGATGCCAGCACCTTCGGCATACGATCACAGCAAGCTGAGCGTCCTGTTCAACGGCCGGGAATCGATCTTTCTCTACGACCCGGTCGCGTTGGCGCGGCTGCTGCGGCGCGAGCAGCCCGGGCTGATCCACATCTCCCAGGACCCGCGGATGCTGTCATGCTGGGAGTGCGTAGCGCTGATCCGCCGGGTGCTGGGCCGGCGGTGCAAGATCGTCGTGGTGGCGCAGGAGAACGATCCCGATGCCCGGGTGCGGCTGCCGAACCGGCTGGGACGCGATTATGTGCTGCGTTCGATCGACCACCTGATCGCCGGGAATCCTGGAGCGCTGGAGCTGGTGCGCTCGCTGGGTTACGCCGGGCCGGCCACCGTGCTCTCCCATTTCGGCGTCGACACCGGCCAGTTCTCGCCCAGCGCGACGCCGGCCACCCCACCGGCCATCCGCATCGGCTATATCGGCCGGTTCGTTTGGTACAAGGGGATCGAGACGCTGGTCAAGGCGGCGGTGCTGGTCCGGGAACCGCATCGGCTGGTGCTGGTGGGGCGGGGCCCCCACCGGCGGCCGTTGCAGCGCCTGGTGCGGCAGCTGCGCCTGGGCCAGCGGGTGACGTTCCTCGACAGCGTGTCGGCGGAGCAGGTACCCGCGTTGCTGCGAGAGCTCGACATCCTGGTGCTGCCCTCATTGTGCAAGGAGCAATTCGGCCGCGTGCTGGTGGAGGCGATGGCCTGCGGCGTGCCGGTGGTGGGATCGGATTCCGGCGCGATCCCCTGGGTGATCGGTGAGGCCGGGCTGATCTTCCCCGCGAACGACCACCATCAGCTGGCGGACCGGCTGGGAATGCTGTGCCGCGATCCCGGCCTGCGGCAGCGGCTGGGGCGGTTGGGGCAGCAGCGGGTACGGGACAACTTCTCGTATCCGGTGGTCGGCCAGCGGACCATGGATGTCTGGCTCGACGCGGCGGCGGGACCAGCCCCGGCCGGCGGCCCGGTGGCGGCCCGGGCGGGGTCGGCCCGGCCGACCGTGCTGATCATCGGCCACAGCTATTGCGCGCCGATCAACCACCAGAAAGTGGCTGCGCTCGGGGACCGATTTGACGGCGAACTGCACCTGGCCATGCCCCTGGCCTGGCGCCAGACGCTGCATACGGTGACCGCCGTCGGCAATGTCCGCCCGGCCAACTACCAGCAGTGGTACGTCCCGATTTTCTTCAATGGTCACGAGACGGTCTTCTGTTACCATCCGCGGCGCCTGACCACGCTGCTGGCGACCCTCAAGCCCGACCTGGTGCAAGTCGAGCAGGACCCGAGGATGGTGGCCTGTTTCCAGTGCGTCTACCGTGCACGCAAGCTGCTGGGGCCCAAGTGCCGGATCACCGTGGTCGCGCAGGAGAACCAGCCGGTGAGCATTTCGCCGCTCAACAAGCTGGGCAGAGAGTATGTCTACCGCCACATCGACCACCTCTTGGCGGGCAATCCCGGGGCGTTGCAGCTGGCGCGGTCCAAGGGCTACCGCGGCGCCGCGACCGTCCTGCCGCACTTGGGCGTCGACGCCCAGCAGTTCAACCCCGGCCAGCGCGGTGCGGCGCGGCGGGGGCCGGCGCAGATCGGCTATGTCGGGCGGCTGGAATGGTACAAAGGGCTGGAGACCCTGATCCGCGCATCGGCGGAGCTTTCCGTCCCGCACCAGGTGGTCATAATCGGCAAAGGTCCCTACGAACGGCAAATCAGGGCGCTGGCGCTGCGGCTGGGGATCGAGGACCGGGTCGTCTATCGGCGCGACATACCGCATGAACAGATGCCGGATGTATTGGCGCACTTGGACATGCTGGTGCTGCCGTCGCTGACGACAGCGATCTGGAAGGAGCAATTCGGGCATGTGCTGATCGAAGCCATGGCCTGCCAGGTGCCCGTCGTCGGGTCCGATTCGGGAGCGATCCCCTGGGTGATCGGCGACAGCGGGCTGGTCTTCAGGGAAGGGGATCACCGGGATCTGGCGGCCCAGCTGACCCAGTTGTGCCGGGACGAGCTGCTGCGGTCACGGCTGGGCGTCGCCGGCCGTCAACGGGTGCTGGCCGCGTTCACCCATCAGCGGATCGCCCAGGACACCACCGCCATTTGGGCCGGGTTGCAGAAAGGATAATCGGATACGATCATGTGCGGCATCGCGGGCCTATTGAATTTCGATCGTCAGCAGTCAGCGTCGCCGGACCTGCTGCGGGCGATGGTCGCCGCCATCAGACACCGCGGGCCTGATGACGACGGCTATTATTGCGCGGGGCCGGTCGCGCTGGGTATGCGGCGCCTGTCGATCCTGGACATCGCCACCAGCCGCCAGCCGCTGTACAACGAGGACCGCACGGTGGTGCTGGTATACAACGGTGAGATCTACAACTACCGCGAACTGCGGTCGCAACTGCAGGCCCGCGGGCATCGACTGGCCACCAATGGCGACGGCGAAACCATCCTCCACCTCTACGAAGAGCAGGGGCCGGGCCTCCTGGAGCAGCTGCAGGGGATGTTCGCCTTCGCGCTGTGGGACGAGAAGCGGCAGCGATTGCTGCTGGCACGGGACCGGATGGGGATCAAGCCGCTGTACTACGCCCGCGCCGGCGGCAGACTGCTGTTCGGATCGGAGCTGAAGTGCCTGCTGTGCGATCGCGATCTGGGGCTACGGCTCGATCCCCGGGCGCTGCATGATTATTTGACATTCCTGTACGTGCCGCAGCCCAAAACCATTTTCCGTGATGTTCACAAATTGCCGCCGGCTAGCTACCTGCTGGCGGAGGACGGAGAGCTCTCGCTGCACCGCTACTGGAGGCTCGACCCTGCGCTGAATCGTGCGTATTCCGAGGAGCAGTGGCTGGAAGTGCTGCAGCAGCGCTGGCAGGAGGTGATCGCCAGCCATCTGCAAAGCGACGTGCCGGTGGGTGTCTTCCTCTCCGGCGGCGTGGACTCGAGCCTGATCGTTTCCGCCGCCTCCGCGCTGGGGACCGTGCGGACCTTCACTGTCGGGTTCGACGAACCGGAATTTGACGAGACGTCCTTCGCGCGACAAGTGGCCGAGCGCTTCGGCACCGATCATACCGAGATCACGCTGCAGCCGGCCGGCATCGAGCTCGTGGACCGGATCATCGGGGCCACCGACGAGCCGTTCGCCGATGCCTCGGCCCTGCCGACGTTCCTGGTCTGCCAAGCGGCCGCCCGGCACGTCAAGGTGGCGCTGTCCGGCGCCGGCGGCGATGAGCTGTTCGGCGGCTATTGGATGTACGTCTTCGACCGTCTTGCCCAGCGGCTCGATCTGCTGCCCCGCCCGGTGATGGCCCATCTCCGCTGGCTGGTGGGGTGCCTCCCGGGCGGGTCGGCGAACAGCATAGTGAACAAGGGGCGGCGGGCGCTCAAGGATTTTTCCCGGCCAGCGGTGATCCGGCACCTCGGTCGCCTGACCGTCACCAATTTCGACGAGGCCGACAAAGCGGCGCTGTACAGCCCCGCCTTCCGGTCGCAGGTGGCGCCCTACGATTCATATCTCGCAATGCAGCAACAGTACGGGACGAGGACGTTCGAGGACCTGTTCATCGGCGATACCACGACGTATCTGGTGGATGACCTGCTGGCCAAAGTCGACCGCATGAGCATGGCCAACTCGCTGGAGGTGCGCGTGCCATTCCTCGATCATGGGTTCGCCGAGCTGGCGTTGTCGATCCCCGCGGAATTCAAGCTCCGTGGTTTCCGCGCCAAGCACATCCTGAAGCGGCTCGCTGCGCGGACGATACCGCCGGGAACGATCTACCGCAAGAAACGTGGATTCTCGGTGCCCCTGGCCGCCTGGTTCCGCGGACCATTGGCGACCCATGCACACGATGCCTTCAGCCGATCCCTGTTGGTCAGCCACGGGATCGTCGAGCCAGCGGCGCTGGACGACCTGCTGTCCCAGCACCACCGCGGCCAGCGCGACAACGGGCTGCGGATCTGGCAGCTGCTCGTGCTGGAACACTGGCTGCGCGCACAGCCCCGGAGCGTCACGTTGTGAACAGCGCCCTGCCGGGCAGGACCCTGATCCTGACCTGCGATTACAAGCCGTTGCTGGGTGGGATTGCCACGTATGTGCACCGCCTCGCTGATGCGCTGTCGGCGGCGGGCGGCGATGTCGAGGTGTGGGCACCGCAGTTGCCCGGCGCTGCGACGTTCGACGGGCGGCAGCGGTTTACGACCCGACGGCTCGATAGCATCCGCCAGCAGGGGATCAACACCGCCCTGCTGCGGGAGCTGCTGGGCGAGACGCGGCAGGGCGGGTTCGCGCGGATCATCAGCGGGTTATGGATGCAGACCGGCGTTGCCGCCATGATCGCCTCACGGCTCGGCGCCCCGCCCTACTATCAGCTATGCTATGGCATTGAGTTGATGGATTCGCGGCATTCACGTTCCTTGCTGGCGAAGCGCTGGCTGCGCGCGCGGGTGCTGGAAGGAGCGGCGCAGGTATGGGCGATCAGCGCCCACACGCGCGCGCTGGCGCTGTCCATCGCGCCCCGTGCCGTCATGCGGCTGCTTGGGCCAGGCGTCGATCTCGAGCGGTTCGCGGTCTCCAGCGATCCGGGGGGGACGAGAGAACGCTGGGCGGTGGGGCGCAACAA
>DATJQG010000310.1:0-4189 GCA_035506015.1 Candidatus Edwardsiibacteriota bacterium | reverse complement strand
GCGGACCATCGCCGCGGCCATCAACGATCAAGCGAGGTAGACCATGTTCACGAAGGTACTCGTCCTGGCCCCGCACACCGATGACGGCGAGTTCGGCTGCGGCGGCACCATCGCCCGGCTGCTGGCCGAGGGCGCGGAGGTCCACTACGCGGCGTTCTCGTCGGCCGAGAGATCCCTGCCCGCCGGCGTTGCCCCCGACCAGCTGGTCAAGGAGCTGCGGGCGGCGATGCGGTCGCTGGGCATCATGGAATCGCGGCTGCACATCCTCGACTACGCCGTGCGCGATTTTCCCGAGCACCGCCAGGCCATCCTGGACGACCTGCTGCGGCTCAAGGCCGCGATCGGGCCCGACCTGGTGCTGCTGCCGTCGGTCAACGACACGCACCAGGACCACCAGACCGTGGCCCACGAGGGGTTCCGGGCGTTCAAGGACCGCACCATCCTGGGCTACGAGATCCCCTGGAACAACCGCACGTTCAACACCGAGTCGTTCGTGCTGCTCGACAAGAAACACATCGACGCCAAGGTGGCGGCCCTGCAGTGCTACACCTCGCAGCTCGACCGCTTCTACGCCAACGAGAACTTCGTGCGCTCGCTGGCCGTGACGCGCGGCACGCAGATCGGCGCTTCCTTCGCCGAGGCGTTCGAGGTCGTGCGCTGGGTCATCCGTTAAGAATTACGAATTTCGAATAATGAATTACGAAAAAGGCAAGAAAGACATTTGTGAGCGTACATTCGCTTTCGCTGTCGCGATCATTGAATTCTGCAGGTCTATTGAAAAAGGTCACACAACGGAGCGTATGTTGTCACGACAATTATTCCGTTCCGGGACCTCGATAGGCGCAAATAGCGAAGAGGCGCAGGCCGGACAAAGCCGTCCCGATTTTATCTCCAAGGTATCCATCGCAAGAAAAGAGGCCCGCGAAACCCGATACTGGTTGCAGTTATGTAGAACCACCGGAATAGGTATGGCTGGTGATATCGATCGTCTGCTGGCGGAGGCAAATGAGTTGATCGCAATCCTCACCGCGATCATCAAGAATGCAAAAGGCATCGCCTGACCTGTTTTCGTCATTCGTCATTTCTAATTCATCATTCTCCCATGGTCCTTGCCGCCCACCAGCCCAACTACCTGCCGTGGCTGGGCTTTTTCCACAAGATGGCGCGCTGCGACGTGTTCGTGCTGCTTGACGACGTGCAGTACGCGCGCCGCTCCTACACCGCGCGCTGCCTGATCAAGCAGGCCAGCGGCGCCAAGCACTGGCTGTCGGTGCCGGTGCGCAAGACCGGGCGCTACGACCAACGCATCGCCGGGGTCGAGATCATCGGCGACGCGCCGTGGCAGCACGACCATCGCCGCACGCTGGAATCCTGCTATGCACGCGCGCCCCATTTCGCCGCATGTCAAGAACTGCTCGACCTGGCTTACGCCAGGCAATGGGACAACCTTTGCGAGCTGAACATTGCGCTGATCACGAGGCTCGCTGAGCATCTTGAGCTGAAGCCGCGCATTGTGAAGCTTTCTGAGCTAGGGATCGACGCCCATTCGACCGAATTGCTGATCGCCATTTGCAAGCGGACGGGTGCGGACACCTATCGCTCGGGGCCCAGCGGCAAGAAATACCTCGACGCGGACAAATTCGCCGCCGCCGGCATCAAGCTCGACGTGTTCCAGTATTGGCCCAGACCCTATCCCCAGCTGTGGGGGGACTTCGTCCCCGGGTTGTCCGCGATCGACATGCTGTTCAACTGCGGGCCCGACGCCGTCAAGCAGGAGCTGCGCTCATGAGCGGCACGGCGGCACCGCTGATCTCGGTGATCATCCCCACGTTCCGGGCGCTGGAATATCTCAGGCTCTCGCTGCCGGAGTTCATGAAAAGCCCCGACTGCGAGGTCATCGTCGCCCTAGACGGGGATAACGCCGCCTATCGAAATTATCTGCGCGATCTGCCCGTCAGGATCAGCGCCACCCAGCGGCGGCAGGGCGCCTGCACGGCCTCCAACCTGGCGGCGGCCGCGGCGCGGGGCACCTACCTGTTCCTCTGCAACGACGACATGGTGCCGGCGCCGGGCTGGGACCACGCAATGCTCGGCTTGGCAGGTGAGAACCGCATCGTCAGCGGCACATGCTGGGAGCCCGGCCTGATCGCGGTGCCGCCGCCGCACGCCACGCGCGATCTCGGGCATGACGCGTCATCGTTCCGGCGCGAGGAGTTCTTCCGGGCGGCGCGGGCAGAACCGGCGGTCAGCGAACCCGGCATCAACTATCCGTTCTTGATCCCGAAGGCGTTGTGGGACCGTGCCGGCGGTCTTGATCGACGGTTCAACCCCGGCTCGGCCTCGGACCCCGACCTGTTCATCAGGCTGCGCCTGCTGGACCCGCCGCCCGGGATGGTCAGGACCACGCGGGCCATCTTCTATCATTTCGCCAGCCGCTCCAGCAGCTTCGCCGGCGGCAGCGTCTCACTCACCTGGAAGATCCACCGCCGGCACGGGCGGTACATGTTCCTCAGGAAGTGGGGCAGGATGTGGTCGCACACCTTCGGCGAAGTGCCCGATATCAGCGCCTGGCGCAGCATCACACCAAGGCAGGAGCCGTTGATCGCGGGACGGCTGTGGCGGCGGATCATGTTCGGCCGGGCCGGCACGCAGCAGGTCACGGAGCGCGCATCGTGATCAGCGGGACCGGTCCGATACACGGGCAGCAGCGCGTTGTCGCGTTCGTCTGGGGCGGCCTCGGCAACATGGTGATGGCGCTGCCGATGCTGGCGGCGTTGCGCAACACCACGACGCTGGCCGTCGTCGCCCAGACCGGCGCGATGCTGGAACTGGTCGATGACGGTGCGTTCACTGCGGCGATCGCGCTCGATGAACGGCGGTTCAAGGGCCTGCCGGGGGCGATTCGCCTCTTTCGCCGATTGCGGACATTCCGCGCGGATGTTGCGATCAGCAGCATTCCTGCGCCGCGGCGCCATCACTTGCTGGCGCGAGCCGCGGGAGCAAAACGAACGCTCATCCCCGGCCCGGGCCAGGCAAAGCATCTTGTCTACCGAAACCTGGCGCAACTGGGGCAGATCGGCATCGATCGATGCGAACCGGACCACTCATTGCTCCATCGCGAGGATGCCGCGCCTATGTTGCGGTCGCTGGGTATCGCGGGGAACGAGGGCATCATCGGCATTTTCATGGGCGCCGGCCACGCGATGCGGCAGTGGCCGCGGGACCGGTTCGAGGCGGTGGCGGACAAGCTGTCCGGACAAAACCCTGTGATCGTGTTCACGGGGCCCGATGAAACCAGTGTTGAGCGGATGTCCGGAAGAATGCATGTGTTCAATGGACCCCTGCGGCAGAAACTGGGATTGCTGGCCGCCTGCCGGCTGTTCATCGGCGCCAACACCGGCCTGACGCATTGCGCGGCAGCGCTGGGCGTGCCGACGCTGGAGCTGTCCGGCCCGACCGACCCGGCGGTCTACGGCGCGCTGGGGAACAGCGTCGCCGTTGTGCAAGGGGGTGCGCCCTGCGCGCCGTGCTACCGCAGCGGCAACCGCTACGGATGCAAGACCAGGGGTCCCGATTGCATGGGCGCCATCACGGTCGACCACGTGCTGCGCGAGGCGGAACGAATGCTGGCGGGACGGCCATGATCCAGGTCACGCGGAGCATCGCCCTCAACGACGACGAGATCAGGCTGTCGTTCGTGCGCAGCTCGGGGCCCGGCGGCCAGAACGTCAACAAGGTGGCCACGGCCGTGCAGCTGCGGTTCGACGTGCGCGGCAGCAGGTCGCTGCCCGCGGAGGTCAAGGAACGCCTGCTGCGGCAGGCCGCCAACCGCATCACCACGGACGGCCAACTGGTGCTGGACGCCCGCTCGTCACGGTCGCAGGACGCCAACCGGCAGGACGCCATCGCCAGACTGGCCGCGCTGATCCGCGCCGCGGCGGTGCGCCCGGCCGTCAGGAAGAAGACGGCCGTTCCGCGCGGCGCCCGCGAGCGGCGGCTGCAGGGCAAGAAACAAAGGGGCCAGGTCAAGAAGATGCGCCAACACAAGGATTGGGACAGGGAATGATGAAGAAGACCGGGCTGGTCCTGCTGGCGCTGTCCCTGCTGGCCGGCTGGAGCGCGACCGGCAGCGCGCAGCAGCAGGGCGGCCTCGACGCGCTGCTGCAGGCATTCGACGACGCGCTGCACG
>DATJQG010000309.1:0-6500 GCA_035506015.1 Candidatus Edwardsiibacteriota bacterium | reverse complement strand
CATCGGACGCTGGGTGATCATCTCGACCGAGCGCAGCAAGCGGCCGATGATCATCGAGCTGCCGACCAAGCCGCCGGACGACGGCATCTGCCCGTTCTGCCCCGGCAGCGAGGGGCTGACGCCGCCCGAGATCATGGCCTTACGCGACCAGGGGTCGCCGGCCAACGGGCCGGGCTGGCGGGTGCGGGTGGTGCCCAACAAGTTCCCTGCCCTATCGGGCGAAGGCGAGCCGGAACGTCAGGGCTTCGGAATGTACGACATGCTGAACGGCGTGGGCGCCCACGAGGTGATCATCGAGACCCCGCGCCACGACCGCCAGCTGGCCGACCTCGAGCCGCACCAGATCGCCGAGGTGCTGCAGGCCTACGTCGCCCGGATGCAGGACCTCAAGCGGGACACCCGGCTGAAGTACCTGCTGGTGTTCAAGAACCAGGGCGTGCGGGCCGGCGCCTCGCTGGAGCACAGCCACAGCCAGATCATCGCCACGCCGATCGTGCCCAAGGCCATCAACGAGGAGATGACCGGCGCCCGCCAGTACTTCGAGTACAAGGAGCGCTGCGTGTTCTGCGACATCGTCAAGCAGGAGCTGGACGACCGGCGGCGGCTGGTGTCGGAGAACGGCTCGTTCATTTCGATCGCGCCCTTCGCCCCCCGCTTCCCGTTCGAGACCTGGATCATGCCCAAGCGCCACCGCGCCAGCTTCGAGGACACGCCCCAGGCCGACCTGGCGCTGCTGGCCGCCATCCTCAAGGACACGCTGCTGCGCACCAGCAAGGCGGTCAACAACCCGCCCTACAACTTCGTGATCCATACCGCGCCCTGCGACAAGGCCACCGCCGAGCACTACCACTGGCACATCGAGATCATGCCGCGCATCACGCGGGTGGCCGGGTTCGAGCGCGGCACCGGCTTCTACATCAACCCCACGCCGCCCGAGGAGTCGGCCCGCTTCATGAAGGAGCTGCAGCTCTGATGGCCGGCCAGCCGCTGAAGATCGCGGTGATCGCCTCCGAGGCCGTGCCGTTCGCCAAGACCGGCGGGCTGGCCGACGTCACCGGCGCCATGGCCAAGGAACTGGCCCGGGCCGGCCACGACGTGGTGCTGGTGCTGCCCGCCCACCAGAGGATCGACCGGCTGCCGCTGGGGCTGAAGCCGGCCGGGCTCAGGGCCGAGCTGGCGCTGGGCCAGGAGCGCTACGCCGTCGGCGCGCTGGAGTCGGGGTTCCTGCCCGGCGTGCGCTCGCTGTTCGTCGACCACCCCCTGTTCGCGGCGCGGCCCGAGCTCTACGGCGATGCCGGCGGCGACTACCCCGACAACGGCCTGCGCTACGGCCTGTTCGCCCGGGCAGCGCTGGAGCTGCTCAAGCTTGCCGGCTTCGTCCCGGACATCGTCCACTGCCACGACTGGCAGACCGGCCTGGTGCCGGTGCTGCTGCGGCAGGATGACGCCTGGCAAAACACGCGCAGCGTGTTCACCATCCACAACCTGGCCTACCAGGGCATCTTCAACCGGCAGCTGCTGCAGACCCTGGGCCTGCCCAATTCCCTGTTCCACATCGACGGCCTGGAGTATTACGGCCAGATCAGCTTCCTCAAGGGCGGGCTGTTCTTCGCCGACGCGCTGACCACGGTCAGTCCCTCCTACGCCAGGCAGGTGCTGACGCCTGGCTACGGCTGCGGCCTGGACGGCGCGCTGCGCGCCCTGCAGGGCAAGCTGAGCGGCATCCTCAACGGCGTGGACTACGGCGAATGGGACCCGGCCCGCGACCCCTACATCCCGCGCTACGACCCCTCCAAGCTGCACCTCAAGGAGAGCGTCAAGCGCATCCTCTGCAAGCGCGCCGGGCTGGAGTACCGCAACGGCCGGCCGCTGGCGGGCATCATCTCGCGGCTGGCGTCGCAGAAGGGCTGGGACCTGCTGAGCGACGCCCTGCCCGGGCTGATGCAGCAGGAGCTGGACCTGGTGGTGCTGGGCGCCGGCGACCGGCCCTACCAGGAGATGCTCCAACAGGCCGCGGCTCGGCATCGCGGCCGGATCGGCCTGAAGCTGGGCTTCGACAACGAGCTGGCCCACCTGATCTACGGCGGCGCCGATTTGTTCATCATGCCGTCGCAGTACGAGCCCTGCGGCCTGGGCCAGATGATCGCGCTGAAGTACGGCACCGTCCCCGTGGTCCACGCCACCGGCGGCCTGGCCGACACCATCACCGATTTCCGCACCGCATCGGAGACCGCCAACGGCTTTTCCTTCGCCGGCTACCGCGCCGAGGAGCTGCAGCAGGCCGTGGCCGGCGCCCTGGCCGCCTACCGCGTGATCCCGCAGTGGCAGGCGCTGATGAAGCGGGCCATGGCCTGCGACTTCTCCTGGGCTTCATCGATCTCACGGTATCTCGACCTCTACCGCTCGCTGGCCGGCTCCGATTCGCCCAATTGAACCGGCCGCTCACGTTTCACATTTCACGATTGCCCCACGATGGCCCTCATCAACCGAGCATCGCACGAGATCAGCTGCAAGATCGTGTACTACGGCCCCGGCCTGGGCGGCAAGACCACCAACCTCAAGCAGATCTACCAGAAGGTCTCGCCCGAGGCCAAGGGCCAGCTGATCTCGCTGGCCACCGAGATGGACCGCACCCTGTTCTTCGACTTCATGCCGCTGGACCTGGGGTCGATCCAGGGCTACAAGACCAAGTTCCACCTCTACACCGTGCCGGGCCAGGTGTTCTACAACGCCTCGCGCAAGCTGGTGCTGCGCGGCGTCGACGGCATCGTGTTCGTGGCCGACTCGCAGAGCGAGCGGTTCGGCGACTCGGTGGAGAGCTTCAAGAACCTGCACGAGAACCTGGCCGAGCTGGGGATGTCGGTGCAGACCGTGCCCACCATCCTGCAGTACAACAAGCGCGACCTGCCCAACATCGTGCCGATCGAGCAGCTGCAGGAGGCGCTCAACCCCGGGAACCGCTTCCAGTGCATCGAGGCCGTGGCCAGCTCGGGCATCGGCGTGTTCGAGACCCTCAAGGTGCTGGCCAAGATGGTGCTGGGCACGGTCGGCAGGAAGCTGTAACCGGCCCTCCCGATATGCCAATGACCGAGGCCATCGACCTCGGTCATTTTTATACAACCGACGACACATCACCTGATCCGAATGCTCGAAGCCGTCGACATCCAGTACCTCAAGGGCGTGGGGCCCAAGCGGGCCGAGCTGTTCCGCGGCATCGGCGTCAACGACCTGCTGGACCTGCTGTACCGCCCGCCCCGCCGCTACGTCGACCGCAGCCTGATCAAGCCCATCAAGGGGATCAGGAGCGGCGAGACCGTCACGGTCTACGGCGAGGTGGCCGACAAGGGGCTGGTGCGGACCCGCCACCGGTTGACCATCGTCAACCTGCTGGTGAGCGACGGCACGGGCTACCTGCTGTGCAAGTGGTTCAACCAGCCGTACCTCAACGACCGTTTCACGGTCGGCCAGAAGCTGGTGGTCAGCGGCCAGGTCAGGTTCGACCGCGGCCTGTCGCTGCTCAACCCCGAGTACGAGCTGATCGACGACGAGGACGCCGAGCTGATCCACACCGGCCGGATCGTGCCGCTCCACCCCGTCACGGCCGGGCTGTCCACCCGCCAGTACCGCGTGATCCTGCGCCACGCCCTGGAGACCTACCTGCCGGCGCTGGCCGAGCCGCTGCCGGAGGCCGTGGCCGCCCGCCACCGGCTGATGCCCCTGGCGGAAGCGTTCCGGCAGGTCCATTTCCCGGAGACGCTGGAGCTGGCGGCGCAGGCCCGGCACCGCCTGGCGTTCGAGGAGCTGTTCTACCTCCAGACCATGATCGCCCTGCAGCGCCGCGGCTTCGAGGCCGCGGCCAGCGCGCACCCGCTGGCCGACACGGCCTGGCGGCCGGCGTTCGAGCGGCACCTCGATTTCACGCTGACCTCGGCGCAGCGCCGCGTGATGGCCGAGATCTCGGCCGACTTGAACCGGGCGAAGCCCATGCACCGGCTACTGCAGGGCGACGTGGGCTCGGGCAAGACCGTCGTGGCGCTGGCCGCGATGCTGCAGGCCGTGGGCTCGGGCTGCCAGGCCGCGCTGATGGCGCCCACCGAGATCCTGGCCGAGCAGCACCACGCCTCGCTGGCGCCGTGGTTCCAGCGCCTGGGCATTAGGGCCGCGCTGCTGACCAGCGCGCTGGGGGCCAAGCAGCGGAACGCTGTCCGCGACGGCCTGGCCTCGGGCGCGGTCCAGGTGGCCATCGGCACCCATGCGCTGATCCAGGACCAAGTCCTGTTCCACCGGCTGGGCCTGGCCGTGGTCGACGAGCAGCACCGCTTCGGCGTCGAGCAGCGCGCCGCCCTGCGCGCCAAGACCGGCGCCGTCTGGCCCCACCAGTTGGTGATGACGGCCACGCCCATCCCCCGCACCCTGGCGATGACCCTGTACGGCGACCTCGACGTCTCGGTGATCGACGAGCTGCCGGCCGGCCGCGTGCCGATCGTCACCAGGTGGACGACCGAAGCCAATCGCGACAAGGTCTACGGCTTCATCGCCGGCCAGCTGGCGGCCGGGCGCCAGGCCTACGTGGTCTATCCCCTGATCGAGGAATCTGAAAAGGTCGACCTTAAGGCCGCCATCAAGATGCACCAGCACCTGGCGCGGGACGTGTTCCCGAGCATGTCGGTCGGGCTGATCCACGGCCGCCTGCCCAATGACGAGCGGGAAGCGATGATGCGGGATTTCAAGGCGGGCAAGATCCACCTGCTGGTGGCCACCACGGTGATCGAGGTCGGCATCGACGTGCCCAACGCCACTGTGATGGTCGTCGAACAGGCTGAACGGTACGGTCTTTCGCAGCTGCACCAGTTGCGTGGCAGGGTGGGTCGCAGCATGTATAAATCATATTGTATCCTATTGGCCGGCAAAAAAATGAGCGACGAAGCAAAAGCCAGGCTTGATATCATGCAAAAGTCAACTGATGGCTTTAAGATCGCCGAGAAAGACCTTGAAATACGTGGACCTGGGGAGTTTTGGTCGACCCGACAGCACGGATTGCCCCTCTTGCGGATAGCTGACCTGATAACCGACGCCCAGCTGGTGCCTCTGGCCCGTAAGGAGGCATGGGATCTTGTCGAAAAGGATCCCAATCTGACCACGGCTGAGGGCAGCAGGGTCAAATCGAGCCTTTACAAGTTCTACCCCCAGGCGGGCAAGTACATCACTACAGGATGATCGCATATGACGAAAAAGCCCAGGCCGCAAGGCCTGGGCTTTTTCATGCGATCGGGACGTATTAGAACCCGCTGATCTCCAGCCCGGCGCCGATCATCAAGCCGGACATATTGAGGTCGGTGAACAGGTCGTTGCCGGCGCTGCGCGAGCAGGTGTTGCCGTTGTAGTAGATACCGCCGTACAGCGCGCTGCGCGTGCCCAGGCCCAACCTGGCCCCGCCGCCCAGCCGCCAGCCGAATCCGCTGTATGTGCCGCTCTCTGGCCGGTCGGTCGTGGGGATGTTGTAGAGGCTGGTGTTGTAGCTGTAGGACACATGGGCGAAGCCGTAACCCACCCGGCCCTCGATATAGGGGTGGATCAGCATGCCGACCGGCAGGGTGATCACCGCCCCGGCCGTGATCGGGAAGTACTTCACCGAATGCTCGTATTCGACCAGCCGCTGGGTGGTATGGGCGATGCTGGTTGAGCTGGTATCGACGGTGGAGACGTCCTCTTTCTTGAACGTCTTGTTGAAAAAATCCAGCTGGACGTTGACCATCACCATGTCGTCCACGCGCTTGCCGGCGCCCAGGCTGAACAACGCGCTGCCGCCGCCCTCGACCCCCGATGGCTTGAAGTAGGCGGCCCCGGCGTTGAACGACAGGCCCCAGGCCGTACCGGCCAGCGCCAGCGCCAGGAGCGTGATCGTGAGCTGTTTCATGAGCACCTCGTCGTAATGTTTCAGCGGTCCCGGTTATTTAAGCGTGATGCAGCTCACCGGGCAGGCGTCGACGCAGGCCCCGCACTCGGTGCAGGCGTCGGGCTTGGCCACCTTGGCCTTGTCGCCGTCCATGTTCAGCACGTTCACCGGGCAAGCCGATACGCAGGCGCCGCAGCCGATGCAGGCGTCGCTGTCGATCGTGGGCAGTTTCTTGGGCATCCCTCGTCTCCTTCGTTGGTTATTTCTTCTTTTCGAGCCGCGCGATGTCCTTCTGCACGGCGATTTTCTTGGCGGTCAGCAGCCGCTCGTGGCCGATCTCCTCGTGCACCAGCTGCTTGAACAGTTTCTTGACGTCATACTCGTAGGAATTGGTGGCCTGGTTCATGTAGAAGTTCTGGGCCTCGCGTTCCCGCATGATCGCCCGGTCCAGGGCCTTGACCAGCTGCTTGGCCAGTTTCAAGTCTTCCATGCCGTTCTCCTTGTATGTTCGTTGTTCGATTTGCGGATTTGAAAGGTAATAATATCATACTCTCGGCGGTTTGACAAGGGGGTTTTTGCGGGCGGTCAGCGCCGCCGGGCGAAG
>DATJQG010000308.1:0-10433 GCA_035506015.1 Candidatus Edwardsiibacteriota bacterium | reverse complement strand
GCTGTGGGCCGGCGCGAACCCCGCCGCCTACCACGCCACCAACATCGCGCTGCACCTGGCCGCGTCCGGTCTGCTGTTCGCGCTGCTGGGCCAGTTGGGCTGCACCAGGGGCTGGTCGCTGGCGCTGGCGCTGGCGCTGGCCGCCCACCCGGCGCTGGCCCCGGCGGTGGCCTGGATCCCGGGCCGCAACGACAGCCTGCTGGCCATCTTCCTGTTCATCTCAATGATCGCCCTGATCCGCGGCCGCCGCAGCGGGAAATGGCCGTGGTACCTGCTCCATTTCTCCGCCCTGGGCTGCGGTTTGCTGACCAAGGAAACCGCGGCGGTCTTTCCGTTGGTGCTGGCGGCATACCTGCTGCTGGTGGCGCGGGAAAAACCGCTCTCGCGCAGGGTCCTGGTGCTGCTGGCAGCTTGGGCGGGCGTGGTGCTGGTGTGGCTGGCCCTGATGCGTTCCGCGCTCCAGCCGGCTGGCCCGTGGCCGTCCGTCGGTCTCAACAGCGCGGGCGACGACCTGATCGGCCTGCTGACCTACATCGGCAAGGTCTGGCTGCCGTTCAACCTGTCGGCGCTGCCGGTGCCGCGGGACATGACGGTCGCCTGGGGCGCGGCCGCGGTCGCGCTGATGGCCGCGCTGTTCGCCGGCGGGATCGCGGACATCGGGACGTTCCTGTTCGGCGCGGTCTGGTTCGCGCTGCTGCTGCTGCCGATGCTGGCCAGGACCGCGGGATCCGCCATCTTCCTGGAGCACCGGCTGTACCTGCCGCTGGCCGGCATGATGGTGATGGTATCGCGGTCCGCGCTGCTGCGAAGATGGTCGCACCGCCGGGCGGCACCGGTTGCGGCCGCGGCCGTGATCGCGGGATACGGCTGCCTGGCCTTCGGCCACAGCGCGGCCTACCGCGACGGCCCGTCGTTCTGGGACAACGCGGTGAGGCGCTCGCCCCATTCGAACTGCGCCCACAGCGGGCTGGGGCAGCGCCTGGCCGAGGCGGGCCTGAACCAGCGGGCCGGGGCCGAATTCGACACCGCATTGCAGCTCGATCCCCGGGACGCCATTTCCCGCGGCGAGCTGGGGATCCTGTACCTGAAATCGGGAGCATACGCCCAAGCGGAACAGCAGCTGCAGGCCTCGCTGGCACTGGACCCGTCCTCCGCGGTGATGCGCAGCAACCTGGGGTTCCTGTACCTGCAGCAGGGCCGGCTGGGCGAGGCCGGGCAGGAGCTGGACCGGGCGATGGCGCTCGACCCCGCCATCGCCGACCTGCGCTACAATCGCGGCTGCCTCGACCTAAAGCTGGGGCGGGCGGCGCAGGCCGAGCAGGAACTGCGCGCGGCCGTCCGGCTGTCGCCGGCGCACGCCGCGGCCCACCACCAACTGGGATACCTCTTTTTGGCGCAGGGCCGCCTGGACCAGGCCCTGTCCGAGTTCCGGACGGCGCGGGACTTGGGGCTGGAATTGCCGGAGCTGCACTACAACATGGGGGTGGTGCTGAGCCAGCAGGGCGACCTGGCCGCGGCCGTGGGAGAGTTCCGGACAGCCCTGCAGCTCAGGCCGGGGTACCTCAACGCCGAGCGCGGCCTGGGCATCGTGCACCTGCTGCAGGGCGACCGCCGCGCCGCCGCGGCCGAGCTGTCGGCGGTGCTGCAGGCGCATCCCGCGGACACCGTGGCGCGCTACTACCTGGGCCGGCTGCGGGTGCCGAACGCGGCGCCGAGCGGCGGCAGATGAGCCGATGAAATGAGTTCGCGCTCCAAGGGACATCGATACGGTATGGAGATGCGGTGATGGATCCTGTCAACGATACAAATGACGACCGGACATTGCTGGCCGGGATCAGGTCCGGCGATGACGCGGCTTTCCGGGCCCTGGTCGAGCGGTTCCAGGACATGGTGTACAACACCTGCCTGGGCCTGCTGCAGAACAGGGAGGACGCCGAGGACACCGCCCAGGACGTGTTCATCAAGGTCCACCAGTCGGCCAAAGGGTTCCGGGGCGACGCCAGGCTCAGCACCTGGATCTACCGCATCGCCGTGACGGCCTCGCTGGACCTGCTGCGCAGCCGCAAGCGCAAGAAGCGGTTCGCCATCGTCCAAAGCCTGTTCGGCACGCCGGAGACCGAGGAGATCGCCGACCGTTCGCCGTTCGCCCATCCCGGCGTGGCGCTGGAGAACAAGGAACGCGCCGCGGTGCTGTTCCGGGCGATGGCGACGCTGCCCGAGCACCAGCGGGTGGCGTTCACCCTGCACAAGGTCGAGGGCCTGAGCTACCAGGAGATCGGCGAGATCCTGCAGACCACGGTGCCGGCGGTGGAATCCCTGATGCACCGGGCCAAGGAGAACCTCCGGGAGCGGCTGGCCGACTACTATCAAGACCAGCAATGACCGCAAGTTTTCAACTCAGACGGCGTCAAACCAGGTGGAGGAAATGATGACCAACGAACAGGTGGAAAAGACACTGTCCAGCCTTGACGGGCTGCAGCGTGCCCCGGCCAACCCTTTCCTGTACCAGAAGATACGGCAGAGGATGGACGGGCGCAGGGCCGCCGAGCGGGTCAACCCCGCACTGGCGTGGCGGCTGGCCGCGGCCTGCCTGCTGCTGCTTGGCTTGAATGTCCTGTCCTTGGTCAGGTACCACAAGGTCGAGACGGTCAGCAGCGAGAACCCCGTGCAGCAGTTGTACAGCGAATATATCAGCAACACCAGCCTTCATGGCTATTGAGGTCTATCAATGGATAAAACGAAAATACTGATCGCTATTGTCGTCGCACTGCTCGTTTTGAACTCAGCGACGCTGGTCTTCCTCTGGCTGCAGCACCCGCCCAGGGCTACCATCGGTCCGCGGCAGCCCCGTGACCCGGGAGCGGTCCTTTCCCAGGAATTGGGCTTCACGCAGCAACAACAGCAGCAGTTCGATGTCCTGCGGGAAGCACATCACGCGCGGATGGTCGTATTAGGGGACAGCCTGAAGCATCTCAAGGATTCGCTGTATACCTTGCTGCTGAGCCGGGACTCCATCCAAGCGAAGGCATTATGTACAGCCATTGGCGGAGTGCAACAGCAGATCGAACAAGTGACCTACGATCATTTCCGGCAGGTGCGGTCCCTGTTGACGCCCGAGCAGCGGCAGAAGTACGATCCGATGCTGCGCAACGCCATCGCCGGCACCCCCCGCCCGGCCCGCGATGAACGCGACCAGCCCGAGCCGGCGGGAACAAGACAGGCGCCGTTCGGACGATCCCCGCGCGAGGACCAGGGCCAACGGTCACAAGCCCCTCCCGCCAAAGCGGGGCGTTAGTGCCGAACCATGGCGGTATTGCGGTGACAAGCGAGAATTTTGCTTGTCACTTTTTTATCCCGCGGCGCAAGTCCGGGAACAGAACATCGTCTAATACAGCGAAGGGGAGAACAAAACACATCACTTTTCAACAGATAGGGACAACGATGAACCGAAGCACGAAACTGGGAGCGGCCATCATCGCGATGGCAGTGATCACCGCAACGGGCTGCTCCAAGAGCAGCACATCGCCGACCGAGCCGGCGACATCGTCCCGCAGCGCCCAGTACACCACCACCCAGACGGTGTCCGACGAGGCCCAGCGCAACACCATCGCCTTCGACGGCCTGGCCTTCCTGACCGGCAGCCTGGGCGGACAGTCGTTCCTGCCGCCGGGCAAGGTGGCGGATTTCGACGGGTTCCAGTACCTGCGCGACAACGACCCCACCGACCTGGGCCACAACACCTCGTTCGTGACCATCGTCGCCTTCAACGTGCTGCACATCCTGAATGCCGACCAGATCAACCTGATGGTGCACAGCGCCCAAACCGAGGTGACGCTGATCAACCATTACGCCTACCAGCGCTTTCCGCTGATCAAGGCCTTCCGCCGCCAGCTGGAGGGCGACATCCCCGCGGGCTGCACCGCACTGGACCGGGCGGCGGTGATGGCCTGCTCGGCCGACCTCTACGCGATCGACGGCCAGATCAGCTACAACCGGACCAAGCTGATGGGCCAGATCATCAACTCGATGAGCTCGGTGCAGCGCGGTGAATTCGCCCGGCTGGCGGCGTTGAACGGCGTCGGGAACTGGGACCAGACGCTGGCCGACCCCCTGCAGAGCCTGCGGCTGGACCCCGATGTCGCGGTGGCGGTGATGACCGATGCCAGCGAGATGTACAGCTGGTACACCGGGTCGGTGGAGGCCGACGTCTACTTCTGCCCGGAGCGCCAGGGCACCTATTTCGGGTCGTTCTACCTCAAGGACTGGCCGGCGATGGGCAACCCCAACTACTCGATCAACGAGCAGCTGACGGCCCGGGCCGGTTCGACGTTCCTGGCCGCACTGACCGATTCGCAACGGGCCCTGGTGACCGTGCTGGTCGACCTGCAGCGCAGCGACCTCACCAGCATCGTCAGCAAGCGCCGGGAGATCGCCGCCCAGCTACGGCTGTTCCTGGCCGGCGGGGCTGCCGACAGCGCCACCGTGATCGCCCTGTCCCGGGAATACGGGCAGCTGGACGGGGAGATATCGTATTACTATGCCACCCATTTCGCCCAGGTCAGCCAGAGCCTGGACAGCGCGCAGCGGGCGCGGCTGACCTCGCTGGCCGACTCCCTGGGTTACACGCCGGCGGCAGGGGCCTTCCTCTATTCGCAGCCGATCGCCATGCCGGCGATCGCCAACACCGATTTCCTGTTCGGGTCGAGCAGGTAGGAGGGACAGACCATGAACGCGCGCACCATCATCCTCGGCGCGGCCGCCGTCATCGCGGCCGCCGTGATCGGGTTGACCCGGTCGACGGCCCAGCGCGACACGACCGGCCAATCGCCGCGGGCGCCACAGGAGCAGCAACAGGCATCAGCGCTGACGGCCGGCCAGCAGGCCACGGTCGCCTCGATCCTGGCGAAGTACGACAAGAACTCGCTGACGGCGGCGGACGCCCGGGCCATCAACGACGCCTTCCGCGAAGCCGGGCTGCGCGGCGGGCCGGCCCTGCGCGACGCCATCGCGGCGGCGGGGTACGACCCCGAGGCGATCGGCAAGCTGGCGCCACCGCCCGACCGCGGAGCCGCGGGGCGGCAGGGGCAACCGGGCGATGGCGTCGGCCGTCAGGGCGGCGGACAGCGGGAGTCGCAAGACGGACACCATGGCAGCCAGGGCGATGGCCAATCGGGCCAGCAGCCGCAGGAAAACGGCGGTGGCAAGCGTGACGGCGGCGGACGGCAGCAGGGCGCGGGCGGCGGCTACTCGCTGGAGCAGGCCATCTCCGACCGGGCCCAGCTGACCACCATCGCCTTCGACGGGCTGGCCTTCATGACCGGCGACTTCGGCTGCAACACGTTCCTGCCGCCGGGCAAGGTTTCCGATTTCTTCGGGTTCCAGTACATGCGCGACGTCGACGCCGCCAAGCTGGGGCACAACACCTCGTTCCTGACGCGCATCGCCAACAACATGCTGGCCATCCTCAACGATGCGCAGAAACAGCAGCTGGTGGCCCTGGCCAAGGAGCAGGAGCCGGGCATCAGCGAGCTGGCCCTCAAGCGATTTCCGCTGATCAAGTCGTTCTGTCGGCTGAAGGACGGGGATACGCCGTCGGGAAAGCCGTCCCTCGACAGGGACCAGGTGAAGCGCTATACCGCTGAGATCTACGCGCTGAGCGGCAAACTGGCCTACCGCCGGGCCCAGGTGCTGGGGGCGATCGACCGCTCCTTCGACGACGCCCAGAAGGCCAAGCTGGCCGCGCTGAAGTTCGGCGATTCCAGCACCTGGCCCGAGATCGCCGACCAGCTGGACAAACGCTCCTATTCCCACGGCGTCACCGTGGCGGTGATGACCTACGCCAGCGAGCTGTTCAGCTGGTATGCCGGCTCGGCCGAGGGCGATACCTATTTCTGTCCCGAGGGCCACGGCACCTACTTCGGCGCGTTCTACATGAAGGACATGCCGGCCATGGGCAACGCCAACTACTCGATCAGCACGTCCATCACCGGCGACAACGGCGAGCAGTTCCTGGCCTCGCTCACCGCCGACCAGCGGGCCCAGATCACCAAACTGGTCGACCTGCAGCGCGGCGACCTGAATGAAATAGTGCAGACCCGCCGCGCCATCGCCACGCTGCTGCGGGACTTCATCACGTCGGGGTCGGTCGACCAGGACCGGGTCGCGGCGCTGTCCAGGCGGTACGGCGAGCTCGACGGCGAGATCTCGTTCCACTACGCCACCGCCTTCGCCAGCGTCTACAAGACCCTGACCACCGCGCAGAAGGCGGCGCTGGTCAAGCTGCGCAACCTGGACGGGTACCAGTGCAAGGGGGCCTTCCTGTACTCGCAGCCGATCGCCATGCCCGAGGTCGCCAATACCGATTTCCTGTTCAGCGCACGATGAGTGGAGGATCCAGCATGAAGAAGACCAGACTCGCCCTGATCGCGGGGATGATCTGCATCGCTCCGGCCACGACGATCACGGCCGGCTGTGCGCGGAAAAATCCGACGGCGACATCGCCCGCGACGACGGCAAGCTTCGCCCTCGCCAGCGCAGCATTCCAAAACAACGGCACGCTGCCGGCCGAGTACACCTGCGACGGCGCCAACGGCGGCCACAGCCCGGCCCTGGCCTGGAGCGGTGCTCCCGCGGGAACGGCCTGCTTTTCGCTGATGATGACCACCTTGGCACTGGACGGCAAGAAGTGGAACTGGGTGCTGTACGGCATCCCGGCCAGCGTCACGGCGCTGGCGGAGAGCACGTCGGGCGTCGGCACCGCGGGCTTGAGCAGCGACGGCCCCGAGCGCCGCTACTACCCGCCCTGTTCCCAGGGGCCGGGCCTGAAGACCTACACCTTCACGCTGTACGCCCTGTCCGGGACGCCGTCGTTCGAGGTGCCCGCGGACTCGGTCAACGGGCCGGCCCTGGTCGCCGCCATCGGCGGGATGATCCTCGACAGCTGCACGCTGAGCGTGTCCTACACCCGGCCGGCGGCGCTGTCGCCCCAGCAATGGCGCGACATCGATGCCCGCTGCAAGTCCCGCAGGCGTTGAGGACCGGATTGCGCAGCACAACCAGATCGGAGCAGACAATGAACTGCCGGGCAATCACACTCGCAGCCGCGATATCCAGTATGATATGCGCGACAACCATGCCGGGGCAGCAGGATCGCGACGCTGCCGGCCGGTCCTACAGGATCGTCGATACCGGACAGGACAAGTGCTTCGATAACACCGGTGAGATCGCCACGCCAAGGCAAGGCGAGGCCTTTGACGGCCAGGACGCCCAGCACCAGGGCAACGCGCCGTCCTACCGCGACAACGGCGACGGCACGGTCTCCGACCTGGTCACCGGCCTGATGTGGGTCAAGGCCCGCGGCTCGAAAGTCACCTGGGACGACGCGGCCAAGAATGCCTCATCCTGCCGAACCGGCGGGTATTCCGACTGGCGGATGCCGACCATCAAGCAATTGTATTCCCTGATCAATTTCAACGGCGGCTTCCATCCCGAGGGGAACTCCGTGCCCTACCTGGACACGAGGTATTTCGAGTTCGCCTACGGCGACGAGTCGAAAGGCGAGCGAACGATCGATTGCCAGGACTGGTCGGCCACGCAGTACCTGAGCACGACGATGATGGGCAACGCCACGGTGTTCGGGGTCAACTTCGCCGACGGCCGGATCAAGGGCTATCCCCGGGACCGCGGGTCGCGCGGCTCGGTCAACAAGCTTTATATCCGCTATGTCCGGGGCAATCCTACATACGGCGTCAACGACTTCAAGGACAACGGCGACGGCACGGTCAGCGACCGGGCCACCGGCTTGATGTGGCCGAAGGACGACAGCAAAACCGGCATGAACTGGGAACAGGCACTGGCCTGGGTCCAACAGAAGAACGCCGAGAAATACCTGGGCCACAGCGACTGGCGGCTGCCCAATGCCAAGGAGCTGCAGAGCATCGTGGATTACTCGCGCTGCCCCGACATCACGTCATCGCCGGCCATCGACCCGGTCCTCGACTGCACCGCGATCACCAATGAGGGCGGCGCGATCGATTATCCGTTCTACTGGACCGGCACCACGCACCTGGACGGGCCGCGCGACCGGCAGGGCATCGCGGCGATCTACATCGCCTTCGGCCGGGCGCTGGGCTGGATGGGGTGGGGCGTGTACCGCTTGTTCGACGTCCACGGGGCCGGCGCCCAGCGCAGCGATCCCAAGGCCGGCGCTGCCGCCGATTTCCCGCACGGCCGCGGGCCGCAGGGCGACGTGGTCCGGATCAACAACTTCGTGCGCTGCGTGCGCGACGCCAGATGACCGGCCCGATAATCTTGTTGACAGCGGGGACGGCCTTGGTATATAATACGGGCCATCGAGCGAACAACGACATAGGAATGAGGATCATATCGCCGTGAGACCGCCTGCCAACCTCAGCCCCACATATCCGAGATCACAGACCCATCCGTCGTAAGACCCGCGGATGGGTCTTTTTTTGTATCTTTCGGGAGACTGCATGAACGAATATCGCAAGGCCAGGCTGATCCTGGAGGACGGCACCGAGTACGAGGGACTCTCTTTCGGCGGCGACGCGCCGGCCGCGGGCGAGGTGGTGTTCAACACGGCCATGACCGGCTACCCCGAGAACCTCAGCGACCCCTCGTACCACGGCCAGATCCTGGTGTCGACCTACCCGCTGATCGGCAACTACGGCGTCCCCCCGCGGACCCGCGAGCACGGGCTGCTGGCGCACTTCGAGTCGGAACGGGTCCACGTCGCGGGGTACGTGGTGGCCGAGTACTCGCGCGAGTACAGCCACTGGGGCGCGGCCCAGAGCCTGGGCGACTGGCTGGCCGCCTGCGGCGTGCCCGGCCTCTGCGGCATCGACACCCGGGCGCTGACCAAGCGGCTGCGCGAGCGGGGCACGATGCTGGGCAAGATCGTGCACGACGGCCAGGAGATCGCCTGGCACGATCCCAACAAGGCGAACCTGGTCGAGTCCGTGAGCGTCCGGGAACGCGCCGTGTACGGCACGGGGCGGTACACGGTGGTGCTGGTCGACTGCGGCGCCAAGAACAACATCATCCGCTGCCTGCTGCGGCGGGACACCACCGTGATCCGGGTGCCGTGGGACGACGACTACAGCGGCGAGGACTACGACGGGGTGCTGCTGTCCAACGGGCCGGGCGACCCCAAGGCCTGCGCGGCCACCATCGCGGTGCTGAAAAAGGCCATGGCCAGGGGCCGGCCGATCCTGGGGATCTGCCTGGGCAACCAGCTGCTGGCGCTGGCGGCCGGCGGGGACACCTTCAAGCTGAAATACGGCCACCGCAGCCACAACCAGCCGGTGCTGCGGGCCGGCAGCGACCGCTGCTACATCACGGCGCAGAACCACGGCTTCGCCACCGACCCGGCCTCGCTGGGCGGCGAGTGGGAGCAGCTGTTCGTCAACGCCAACGACGGCAGCTGCGAGGGGATCAGGCACCGCAGCCTGCCGTTCTGCGCGGCGCAGTTCCACCCCGAGGCCTCGGGCGGTCCCACCGACACCGAGTTCGTGTTCGACGAGTTCATCGGGGCGATGGAGCGATGGGCGGGACGATGAACAAGGTGCTGGTGCTGGGCTCCGGCGCGCTGAAGATCGGCGAGGCCGGCGAGTTCGACTATTCCGGGTCGCAGGCGCTGAAGGCGCTGCGCGAGGAAGGCGTCGCGACGGTGCTGGTCAACCCCAACATCGCCACCATCCAGACGTCGGAGCGGATGGCCGACCGGGTCTATTTCCTGCCGGTGACGCCGCACTTCGTGGAGCGGGTGATCGCCCGGGAGCGGCCCCAGGGCATCCTGCTGTCCTGCGGCGGCCAGACCGCGCTGAACTGCGGCATCGAGCTGTTCCGGCAGGGCGCGCTGGAGCGCCACGGGGTGCGCGTGCTGGGCACGCCGGTCCAGTCAGTGATCGACACCGAGGACCGCGAGATCTTCGTGCGGCGGCTGGACGAGATCGGGGTCAGCACGCCCCGCAGCGTCGCGGCGCACGGCGCCGCGGAGGCCGCGGCCGCGGCCCGGGCCCTGGGCTTTCCCGTGATCATCCGCGCCGGGTTCGCGCTGGGCGGGCAGGGCAGCGGCTTCTGCGCCGACGCGGCGGAGCTGGCGGCCCGCGCCGAGCAGGCCTTCAGCCGCGCCGGCCAGGTGCTGGTCGAGGAGTCGCTCAAGGGCTGGAAGGAGATCGAGTACGAGGTGGTGCGCGACGCCTGCGACAACTGCATCACCGTCTGCAACATGGAGAACGTCGACCCGCTGGGCATCCACACCGGCGAAAGCATCGTGGTGGCGCCGTCCCAGACCCTCAGCAACCGCGACTACCACCGGCTGCGGGAGACCGCGATCCGGGTGATCCGCCACCTGGGCATCGTCGGGGAATGCAACATCCAGTACGCGCTGGACCCGGCGTCCGACCGCTACC
>DATJQG010000307.1:0-5028 GCA_035506015.1 Candidatus Edwardsiibacteriota bacterium | reverse complement strand
ACCAATGCCGCTAGGTCGATGCTTTCTTTCCAGACATCCAGCCGCTTGTGCGCCCGGTAATACTCTGGTCCCTGATCACTCGCCATTCCCCTTTCACCATTCACGATGTCAATCCTCGAAGTATTCCTTGCCCTCGGCGTTGATGTAGCCCTTGCCCACCCAGGCGATGCCGTTGGCGAAGCCCACCGCCAGGTCGTACTTCAGCGGGATGGCCACCTTGCCCTTGGCGTTGACGAAGCCGCGCTTGCCCTTGTGGATCACCCAGGCCAGCCCCTCGCTGAAATTGCCGGCGTCGTCGTACCTGGGCGCGATCACCTCGCGGCCGGTCTTGTCGATGAAGCCGCGCAGCCCCTTGACGATCACCCAGGCCAGGCCCTGGTTGAAGGTGCCGGCATCCTCGTACTTCAGCGGGATGGCCACCTTGCCGCTGCGGTCGACGAACCCTTTCTCCCAGTTGCTCTCGACCTTGGCGAAGCCGCCGCAGAAATCGCCGGCGAAGTGGTACTTGGGCGCCACCGCCTCGGCGCCGGCCGCGGTGACGAACCCCCATTTGCCGTTGGCCTTGACCCGGGCCCAGCCCTCGCGGAAGTCCCCGGCGTCCTCGTAGCGGCACTTGATGGCCTCCCGGCCGTCGCTGTCGATGAAGCCCCAGCGGCCGTTGTACTCGACCCGGGCCAGGCCCTGCGAGAAGTTCTTGGCGTCGTCGAAGATCGCGGGGCAGATCTCGCGGCCGGTCTTGTCGATGTAGCTCCAGCGGCCGTCCCGCAGCACCGGCGCGAAGCCCTCCCTGAACCACACCCCGTAGTTGTAGGGGTCGTACTTCAGCGGGATCACCTTGCGCCCGGTGAAGTCGGCGAAGCCCCACTTGCCTCCCAGCTCGATCCGGGCCAGGCCCTGCGAGAAGTCGTCGACCCGGTCGTACTTCAGCTGCACCACCTCGTCGCCCTGGCGGTTGACGAAGCCCTTGCGGCCGTCGCGCTCCACCCGCGCCATGCCCTCGCAGAAGCCGTGGGCCCGGTCGTACTTCAGCGCGATCACCTCGCGGCCGGCCGTGTCGACGAAGCCCTTCCTGCCCTTGAGCTCGACCAGGGCCAGCCCCTCGCGGAACGGCAGCGCCTTGTCGTACCTGGGCGCGATCAGCAGCTTGCCGTTGGGGTAGCAGTAGCCCCACTTGTTCTTCCTGCGGTAGGGGATCAGTTCGGCGATGGGCATTGTTCAGCTCCTCTTGTCAGTTCCCGTATTTACTATTGCTTGCGCCATTCGAGCACCACCATCCAGATCGGCATGGCGCTGCGCCACCCGGTCCCGGCGGTGAGTTTTTTCCCGCGCAGCGCATGCGGCAGGTGCATTTCCATCTTCTGCGCGCCGAGCAGCGCGGCCAGCTTGCGGCCCTCGCGCAGCACCAGCCGGAACGTGGCGCGGTCGCGGGCCGCCACCCGGCAGTAGTTGGAGTACTTCCTGTCCTGCGACTGCAGGTGGACCAGTGCCCCGGCCAGCCCCCGCCCGTCCGAATAGCTGTAGACCCGTCCTTCCGTGATCAGCTGCCGGAGCATATCGCGGTCGAATGACCGCGCCACCCATCCCTCCAGCATCAGCCCATGCCAGTGGTTGCAAAACGCATCCCGCTGGAACAGCCGCAGCACGGCGTCCAGGTCATTGGCCGTGGCGGGCACCAGCTGCGTCTCCCGCGCCGACAGCGGCCTGGCCGCGTACTCGTCGAACTCGGCCGCGATCCGCATCGCCTTGGATTTGCCCAGGTGCTGCGAGATCTTGTTGTACGAGCCGGTGGCGTAGCGCACGACCCGCGGCCGCAGCGCCATCGCCTTGCGCCAGGTGAAATCCTGGATCACACGGCCGATGCCGTGGCCCCGCCAGATGGGGTCGACCCGCAGTCCCTCCAGCCACAGCACGCCCGGCCGCTGCACGGTGATCTTGCCCACGCCCACCGGCGTGCCGCGCACCTCGGCCACCATCAACAAGCCCTTCTTCTCCCTGACCCAGCGGTCCCACACCTCGGGCAGGTAGTCGCCCCAGCGGCCGAAGGTGTGCCGGCAGAAGTCCAGCACCGTGGCCTTGTCCGCGGGCCTGGCCCTGCGCACCGTGACCAGCGACAGGTCGAATCGCCTGCGATCGGTCTTCATTTGATTCCTCCCTCCCGCGCTCAATAGACAAACATCATTTCCCAGTACTGCGGCAGCGGCCACTTGCGGCGGTCGCTCTGCTCCTCCAGCGCGTCCACCGTGCGGCGCAGCGCGGCCATCGCCGGGATCAGCTCGGCGCAGCAGTGCTGGTCGAGTTGCGCCGGGTCGGCCACGGCGTCACCGGCCCGCAGCTTGTCGGCCAGCGCCAGGGTCTGCCGCTCCAGCTCCGACACCAGCACGGTGTAGCGCCGCGCGATGGCGTACTGGGTCTGCATCGCCATCTGGTCCAGCTCGGGCACCATGGTGATGGCGCTGACCGCGTACGACACCGAGTGCTGGTGCTCCAGGCAGGCCGGCAGGATCATGGTGCGCACCATCCGCAGCGCGGTCTCGGCCTCGATCCGCACCGTCTTGCAGTACTTCTCCAGCTGGATGTGGTGGCGGGCCTCCAGCTCGCGCCGGGTGAAGACGCCGGCCCGCACGAAGGCCGCGACGTTCTTCTCCGCCACCAGGTCCGCCAGGGCCAGCGGCGTCGTCTTCTTGTTGGACAGGCCGCGGCGGGCCGCCTCCTGTTCCCAGGCCTGCTCGTAGTTGTTGCCCTCGTAGCGCGCCGGCCGCGAGCGCTCGATGGCCTCGGTCAGCACGGCCATCACCGCGCTGTTGAGGTCCGCGCCGCCCTGCAGCCCGGCCTCGACGGCGTCGGCCAGCTGGTCCAGCACCGCCGCCACGATGGTGTTCAGCGTGTAGTTGGCGGGCGCGATCGACTGCGGGGCGCCCACCGCGCTGAACTCGAACTTGCTGCCGGTGAAGGCGAAGGGCGAGGTGCGGTTGCGGTCGGTGTTGTCGCGGCTGATCACCGGGAGCTTGGCGATGCCCAGGTCGATGATCTGCTGGTCGGTGACCTGGTGCTGGCGCTTGGCCGCGATGTTGTCCAGGATCCGGGTCAGCTGCTCGCCCAGGAACACCGACATGATGGCCGGGGGCGCCTCGCTGGCGCCCAGCCGGTGGTCGTTGCCGGCCGAGGCCACCCAGGCCCGCAGCAGGTCGCCGTACTGGTGCACCGCCGAGACCACGGCCATCAGGAACACCAGGAACTGCAGGTTGTCGTGCGGCGTGGCGCCGGGCTCCAGCAGGTTCCTGCCCTCGCCGTCGGCCAGCGACCAGTTGTTGTGCTTGCCCGAGCCGTTGACCCCGGCGAACGGCTTCTCGTGCAGCAGCAGCACGAAGCCGTGCCGCAGCGCCACCTTCTTCATGGTCTCCATGATCAGGTGGTTGTGGTCGCAGGCGATGTTGCTCTCCTCGTACAGCGTCGCCAGCTCGAACTGCATCGGCGCCACCTCGTTGTGGCGGGTCTTGGCCGGGATGCCCAGCCGGTAGAGCTCGGCCTCGGCGTCCTGCATGAAGCACAGGATCCGCTCCTTGATGGTGCCGAAGTAGTGGTCCTCCATCTGCTGGTCCTTGGGCGAGCGGGCGCCGAACAGGGTGCGGCCGGTCAGCACCAGGTCGGGCCGCCGGTCGAAATACTGCTTGTCCAGCAGGAAGTACTCCTGCTCCGCCCCGACCGTGGGATAGACCCGCGCCGCGGCGCCGCCGAACAGCCGCAGCACCCGCAGCGCCGCCTTGCCCACGGCCTCGTTGGAGCGCAGCAGCGGGGCCTTCTCGTCCAGCGCCTCGCCGGTGTACGACAGGAAGATGGTGGGGATGCAGATGGTGGCGCCGCCGGCGTTCTCCACCACGAAGATCGGCGAGGTGGGGTCCCAGGCCGTGTAGCCGCGGGCCTCGAAGGTGGCGCGGATGCCGCCGCTGGGGAAGCTGGAGGCGTCGGGCTCGCCCTGGATCAGGTTCTTGCCCGAGAAGCGGGCGATCGGCTGGCCCTTGGCGTCGTAGGACAGGAAGCTGTCGTGCTTCTCGGCCGTGGCGCCGGTCATCGGCTGGAACCAGTGGCAGTAGTGCGTGGCGCCGCGGGCCAGGGCCCATTCCTTGACGCCGTGCGCCACCTCCTCGGCCAGCTGCTCGTCGATCCGCCCGCCCTTGCGCACGACCTCGGTCAGCCGGAGGTACGCCTTGTACGGCAGGTACTGCTTCATGGCCGCATCGGTGAACACGTTCGAACCGAAGCTGTTCGGTATCGTCGGCACCGCCGGTTTATTCAGTTCGCCATTTTTCATTGCGTACATCCTACTACGAACATTTCACGAGAGGATATCATGGTAGTCGATCTTCATCGCCCGCAGCGCGGCGTCCAGCACGGCGTCCGACGTCTCGCGTCCCTTCTTGATCCCCGCGTTCAGCACGCCTTTGACGTAGGCCATGTCGCGCTGCAGGGCCTGCCGTTTCTCGCGGATCGGCGCGATGAAGGCGTTGAGGTTGGCGGCCAGCTCCTTCTTGCACTGCACGCAGCCGCGCTGCCCGGCCAGGCACTCTTCGCGGATCGCGGCCTGCGATGCCTTCGTGAAGATGCCGTGGTAGGCGTAGGCCATGCAGCCGTCGGGATGGCCGGGATCGGTCTTCTTGGCGCGGGTGGGGTCGGTGTAGGCCGCCATCACCTTCTTCGCGATCTCCTCCTCGCTGTCCTTGAGGTCGATGGTGTTGCCCAGCGATTTGCTCATCTTGGCGTTGCCGTCCAGCCCTTTCAGACGGCCGAAGGTCCCGATCTTGGGCTGCGGCTCGACGAAGGTCTGGCCGTAGATGCGATTGAAGTCCCGCGCGACCTCGCGCGTCATCTCGATCATCGGCAGCTGGTCCTCGCCCACCGGCACCAGGTCGGCATTAAAGGCCAGGATGTCCGCGACCTGCGAAACCGGGTACAGGAAGAAGCCCAGCGGCACTGCGTCCCCGTATCCCTTCTGCTTGATCTCGTCCTTGACCGTGGGGTTGCGCCCCACCC
>DATJQG010000306.1:0-5498 GCA_035506015.1 Candidatus Edwardsiibacteriota bacterium | reverse complement strand
CGGGCGCGGACGCCGGTCTCCTCGAACAGCTCGCGCCGGGCGCAGGCCAGCGGCGTCTCGGCGCGGGCCACCGCGCCGGCCGGGAGCTCCAGCACCACCTGGTTGACCGTGTAGCGGTACTGCCGCGTGAAGTAGATCTCGCCGCGCCGGTTGAGCGCGACCACGGCCACGCCCGGGCCCTTCTCGACGACGCCGTAGATGCCGGGCCGGCCGTTGGGATAGGTGATGGCGTATTCCGTGACCCGCAGCCAGCGGTTCCTGTAGACCAGTTTCGATCCGGCGGTTCTCCAGCCGTGGGAGTTCTTTTTCATGCGCAAAGACCAAAAGACGGAAGACGAAAAGAATACAAGACTCGAAGAAGAGCATGGATCAGAATTTGCCCGGCGTGGCGCCCTCGGGCAGTTTTTGCCGCCAGGTCTCGTCCGGGAACGAGGCCACGTCCCTGATCCGGTCGAACGACAGCTCCACCTTCACGTCCGCGCCCGGGCTGTCGATGGCGATGCGGTAGGGGCGCAGCGTGTCGCCCTTGCCGCGGAAGTCGCCGTAGTCCAGCCGGGCCCAGGGCCGGTCCGCGATGGCCACGCTGTAGCGCACGATCGTGCCCTTGCGGCGGTCGGCCGCGAAGGTCTTGGCGGTGTCGCCGTTGCGGAAGGAGAACTCGACCGTGTCCGCGCCCGCCACCGCCTGCCGGTAGGGCCCGGTCTCGCGGGGCGGCAGCCCGGCCAGCGCCTTGACGATGCGGTCCAGCGAGACGTTGAGCAGCCCGGCGGCCGAGGAGTCGACCTGCGTCAGCGTGCCGGCCAGGTAGGTGCCCTGCAGTGGGACGCTGGCCCAGGCCGCCGAGTCGTCGAGCGCCACCGAGGCCAGGGCGATGCCGAACGGGCCGGACAGGTCCAGCCGCAGGCGCCGCTCGCTTTCCCAGCGCAGCGTGAAGTCCGCGCTGTGGCGGAAACCGGGCGAGTCGACGCGCAGCGTGCCCTCGGCCTGGTATGGCCGCTGCGGCCGGTCGTAGGCCTGCTGCACGTGCCGCCACAGCCGCTCCGGGTCGCCGTAGGGAACGACGGGAACGTGGGCGCAGCCGGTGACGACGAACAGCAGACAATGAACAATGAACAGGACCCGCAGGCCGCTAAGGAGCGCTCGCCGCATCGTCGATCTTCTTCCTGATCTCGGTCCTGGCGGGGTCGAGCTGCAGCGCCTTGGTCCATTGCTCGACCGCCCGGTCGCGCGACCCCTGCGCCCGGTAGACATCGCCCAGGTGGTCGCGCAGCGTGGCGTCGCCGGGCATCATCTTGACGGCCCGCTCGATCGGCGGCAGGGCCGCGCCGTAGTCGCCGAACCGGTAGTAGACCCAGCCCATGCTGTCGAGGAAATAGGCGTTGTCGGGCTCCAGCTCCAGCGCCCGTTTCACCAGCGCCGCGGCCTCGTCCAGCTTGACGCCGCGGTCGGCGTACATGTAGCCCAGGTAGTTGAGGGCCGAGGCGTGCTTGGGATCGAGCTGCAGCAGCCGCGTGAACAGCTCCACCGCCCGGTCGAAATTTCCCGCCCGCTCGTGCGCCGCGGCCATGTTGAACAGGAACGTGACGTCCTTCTTGTCCCTGGCGTAGGCGCGCTCGTAGCAGGGCAACGCCTTGTCGTACTGCTCCAGCTGGCTGTACCCGAAGCCGAACAGGTAGTCGACGTCCATCCTGCCGCCGTGCTTGCGGGCCTGCTTGAAGCAGTATCCCGCCGAATCGGCCATCCCGGACTGGAGCTGGCAGATGCCCAGGCTGACCCAGGCCTCGTCCAGCCGGGGCAGGATCCGCAGCGTGCGGCGGTAATACTGGGCCGCCTCGCCGTAGCGTTTCTGCTGCAGCCGCAGCCGGGCCACGGTGTACAGCGCCTCGGTATTGGTGCTGTCGACCCGCAGCAGCGAGTCGAACTGGGTCGCGGCCGCGTCGAAATCCTGCTGCAGGTAGTAGAGTCGGGCCAGCTGCAGCCGCATGCCGCCGTCGTTGGGTTCCAGCTGCAGGATGTCCTCGGCCTCGAGGATGGCGTCGGCGTATTCCTTGTGCGACAGCAGCAGGTTGAAGACGTGCTTGCGGATCGAGGTGTTGGCCGGCTGCAGGCCGGAGGCCCGGTCGAACCAGGCGACGGCCGAATCGGGCTGGCCGTCGATCTCGAACAGCAAGCCCAGCGAGTAGGTGGCCTTGAGGTCGGACGGGTCGCCCGCCAGCAGCAGGCGGTACTGGTCGCGGGCGTCGGCCCAGCGCTGGCGCCGCGTCAGGGCCGAGGCCAGGGCGTGCCGCACGGCGCGGTCGTTGCTGCGGGCGGCCTCGCGCTGCAGCGTGGCGACGGCCGAATCGGGCTGGCCGGTGGCCTCGTAGAGGCCGGCCATGGTGACCAGGATGTCGGAGGCATCGGGCTTGAGGCCCGCGGCGACCCGGTACTGCTGCAGCGCGTCGTCGAACTCGCGGGCGATCATGTCGCTGTTGCCCAGCACCAGGTAGTTGTCGGCGTTGCGCGGCTCGAGCTTGATGGCGCGCCTGGCGTAGAGCGCGGCCAGCGTGTCGTTGCCCAGCTCGTAATAGTCCTGGGCGATCATCAGGTCGAGGACCGCCGAGCCGGGGTCCCGCTTCCGCGCCTGCTTCAGCGCCGCGATGGCGCCCTTGAGGTCGCCCTGCTGCTCGCAGATGGCGGCCAGGCTGACCAGGTCCAGGGACTGCATCCCGGTGTCGCCGCGCTCCATGGCCTGGCGCGGGGCGCAGGAGGCCAGCGCCAGGGCGCAGCACAGGATGACGATCGTTGTTCTCAAGCGGGGCTCCAGTGGGGGTTCGCGGTGTCGGTAGCGCATGGTCAGCGGACGGCCGGTCACGTGAAAAGCACGATGGGCGCGCCGTTGACGGGTCATCGGCCACGCCCAGCGCCCTGACCGGGGTCCTCCGCTGAAGTCGATGGCGGGATCGGCGCCGCTCAGAACGTGTAGGTCGCGCCCTCGGTGGCGAAGCGGATCTGCGGGTTCTTGAGCGCGGCGATCTCCTTCTGCACCCGGTCCACGTACAGGGCCTTGAGATGATAGACGTAGAACGGCACCTTGAGGCCGGACTTCTCGATCTCGGACAGCAGGGTCTGCGGGGTGAGGTGGCCGGAGAGGCAGGCCAGGTCCTGCAGCTGGTTGGGGAACGAGGTCTCGATGATCACGCCCCTGATGTTCTTCGCCTGGCGGGCCTGCTTCCAGATGCGGTCGGTGGAGCGGGTGTCGCCGGTGTACAGCAGGCTGGACCGGCCGTCGCCGATGACGAAGCCGGTTGTGGGCACCGCGTGGCTGACCTTGACCGCGGTCACCGTGTACTTGCCGGCCCGCACCGGATGGCACTCGCGCAGGGCCTGCAGCGCGAACACCGCGCTCTTGGCGCTGGGGATCGACGTGAAATCGGGCCACACCTGGTTGTTGAAGAGGTGGCCGCGCAGGCCGTCCAGCACCTCGGGGATGCTGAGGATCTTGATGGGTTTCTTGGTCTGCCCCACCAGGTTGTCCGCCATCAGCATCAGGCCCAGGCTGTGGTCGATATGGATATGCGACAGCAGCACCAGCTCGATGCGCTTCTGCTCGTCGAAGTCGAGCATCGACGCGGCGCTGCCGGTGTCGATCAGCACGGTCTTGTCCAGCAGGAAGCTCGTGAGGTTCAACCCGGGCAGCTGCGAGCCCGAAGAGCCCAGCACGCGGATCTTCATGAGAAGCCCCTATATTGTTGGCGGATAAGACGTTAAAAGCCGCGAAATATAGATAAATGTAGCTTAATTGCCCCGTGAAGTCAAGGGCAAAATCAATAAAATCACCGGGACCAGCAGGACCGCCGCGGCCAGCAGCGAGGCCGTTTGGCCGAAGGCGGGCAGCCACCACAGGGCGAAGCCAACGGCCCCCACCGCCCCGCCGACCAGGTCGAAGGCATACAGTGTCCCGGCAGTTCCTCGTCCCTGCGTCACCAGCGACGCCAGCGCCCGGCCGCCGCAAACGCCCGCCAACGCCGCGCACCCGCAGAACAACGCCAGCAGCGGCAGCGGAGCGAGCCGCAGCGAGCTGAGCGGGATCAGGATCAACATGACCAAGGACGAACCGGCCAGCGACAGCGCGGGCGATCCGCGGGATGTCCCGGGGGCGGCCCCGCCCAGGGCCAGCCCGGCCAGATAGCAGGCCGAGACCAGCGCCACCAAATGGTACACGTACCCCTGCCGGGCCTGGAACGCAAGCAGCACGGCCATCAGCGCCACCATGCCGGCGAAACCGGCCGCCAGCGCGGCGCAGGGGATCCTGGTCCCGGGCTTGATCAGCGGTATCAGGAACAGCAATCCGAGCGCGATCAGGATGCGCCAGTCCGCATCAAGGGCGCGCCCCAGCAGGCCGGCGAACGCGCCGTTCTTCAGCAGCAGCGATGACAGCCGCAGCTGGTAGGCGTATCCCACCGGCCGCAGGTCGCGGTTCTCCGGCGCCCGCTCCCGCGCCAGCTGGTCACCGACGAACCCGATTCGGTCCGGCAGGATCCGCGATGACAAATACTCCCGTGAAAGGTAC
Source organism: Candidatus Edwardsiibacteriota bacterium (assembly GCA_035506015.1). Taxonomy (GTDB): domain Bacteria; phylum Edwardsbacteria; class AC1; order AC1; family EtOH8; genus DATJQG01. The sequence goes on along the minus strand of DATJQG010000306.1, from coordinate 946 downwards.
CGCGGCGCGACGCCCAGCCGCCGCAGCCGCGCCATCACCGTGTCGGGATGGACGGCCAAGCGATTGGCCGTCGAGGCCAGGATCACCAGCCGGTCGCCGCTCAGCAGCGCGGTGCGGGGGAAACAGCCGGCCACCGTGCGCAGGATCGAGCCGTCGAGGCCCCGCAGCGCCGGCGACAGGTAGTTCTCGTCCGAGACGATGGAAAGCCGCGCCACGCCCGAGTCCGCCAGGACCTCCTTCAGCGCGCGGAAGCATTCCCTCGTGTAGCCGCGGTTGATGCCCGCATTGTAGGGATCGGGCAGGTTGACCAGGGCCAGGTCGTACTTCGGGCCGCGGTAGCGGTTGAGGAAGGCCCGGTAGTCCGCGAACACGACATCAACACTGGCGCTGTACACCAAGTGCTGCGCGGCCTCCCCGATGCGGGGATAGAACAGGCCCCAGGCTTGTGGGTCGATCTCCAGATAGGTGGTGCGCACGCCGGGCAGCGAGGCCAGCAGCGCGCAGTCAGCGAGACCGCCGCCGATCAGCAGCACGCGCGCCGGCCGCGCGACCAGCGACAGCGGGACCAGGCAGCGCTCCTCGGCCCCGATGGCGTCGGGCCACAGCGCGGCCAGCTGGCCGTTCTCGTAGAGCGAGTACTGGCCAGCGTCCCGCACCACCGCCAGCTGCGAGTATTTCGAGATGCCCGTCGCCACGACATCCTGGCCGGGGAATAGCCATCCGGCCGAGATCCGTTCCAGGGGCGTGAAGACCAGAAGACTGAACGAAACGAGCAGGATCAGCGACAGCAGCGCCGGCACGTTGCGCTTCGACCGCAACGCCAGCAGCAGGGCGGGCATCAAGTATGACAGGCCCACGCATTGGGCGATCACGAATGCGGGCCGGGACGGGATCAGCAGCAGCGCGCCCAGCAGGCCGCCGCAGACGCCGCCCCAGACGTCCAAGC
>DATJQG010000305.1:0-5032 GCA_035506015.1 Candidatus Edwardsiibacteriota bacterium | reverse complement strand
TGCCGCGCGTCCTTCACGCGCATGCGCGGGCCGATGGTGTTCGTCAGCCGCAGCGCCGTGGCGCGCACGCCATGCACCTGCGAGTAGAGCAGGTGAAATTGTTCGCCCGCGAGTTTGTTGATGCCGTTCACGTCGACGGGCCGCAGCGGATGCCTTTCGTCGACGGGCAGGTAGTCGGGCTTGCCGTAGAGCTGGCGGGTGCTGGCGAACACGATCCTGACGCCGGGGTTGCGTTCGCGGCAGGCCTCCAGGATCGACAGCTGGGCCCGGGCGTTGATCTCCAGGTCGGTATAGGGATCGTTCATGGAGTCCAGGTGGCTGGTCTGGCCGGCCAGGTTGAACAGGTAATCCTGGCCCTGCACCAGATTGCGCATACTGTGGGCGTCGCGCACGTCTGAGATATTGACCGTGACCTTGCCATCCAGCCCGGCGATGTTGAACAGGTTGCCGCCGTATTCCGGGATCAGGCTGTCGACCAGCGTCACGGCCGCGCCCTGCGACGCCAGGCGCCGCGCCAGAGTGGAGCCGATGAATCCCAGCCCCCCGGTGATCAGCGCTTTCGAGCCCGACCAGGCGGCATCGGTGGTAGCCATCAGCGTCCCTCCGTGGTGGTGGATGCCGGCGCGTTCCCGGCAGGCTGGAACAGGAACCCGCGGAACACGGCCTGTTCCGGGGCTTTGTGGATGTGCGGCCCCGGCCCGAAGACGAACTCCCGCACCAGGCGCATGCCCAACGCCTCGACCGCGGCGATGAACTCCCGGCGGTTGAGCACCCAGCATTGGTATTCTGTGCGGTAGCCCGCCGCCCAGGGCCGCTGCACCACGGCGAACGATGCCGCCGACTCCACGAACAGCATCCGAGTGATATAGAGGTATCCCTGCGCGGCCCGGGCCAGGTTGGCGGCGGCATCTTCCCAGTGCCGCTCGTACCACAGCGAGCTGCCCGCCATCACGAGGTCGTAGCGCCGGCCGAAACAGGCGTCGGGCTGGTCACAGAACGTGGCGTCCGGAAGCAGTTCCCGGCCGGCCTGGCTCAGCAGCGGCACCTCCTGGCAGAAGTACTCGAGCCGGGTCCCGGGCAGCAGCGCCTGGCCGATCAGGTAGTAATGGCCGATGCCGCCGCCCCAGTCCAGCAGCGACACCCGCGGTTTGCCGGACGCCGCCAGCGCCAGCACGTACCCGTACGACATGATCAGGTTGTGCGCCCAGGGGTCCTCGCGGCCGGCGTCCTCCGGCGCCTCATGGTTGATGCCCAGCGGACCCGGCCCCTGCAGCGCGGCGGTGAAGGACGGCCATTTCCGCCGCTGGGTGGCGACGATGCTCTCGACGTTCCAACCACGCAGCCGCCGGTCGGTCCGCCACCCCCCGGGCAGGAGCTCCCAGGGCGCCGGGCGCAGGTGATCCAGGGCGTTGCGCGCCAACTGGACCGCGCCCTGCGGCACCCACGTTTTCAAGAATCGTTTGCCGTTGCTCATCAGGTTCCCGCTGCGGCCACTGGTTCGGGTTCATGTGATCCCTCGACGGCGCCGGCCCGGCTACCTTTGCCCGTGGCCGGCATCACCGCCAGCAGCACGATGATCAGGCCCAGCCCGCCCGACAGCATGGTGGTGAACAGCGACATGTTCCCGATGTTGAGCGCGGTGAAGCTGACCATCAAGGCCGCCAGCACCCGGTCGTGGTCGGCAGCCACGCTGTCCAACAGCCAAAAGGCCAGCCCGCACAACAGCGAGACCATCAGGATGCCGGCCAGCCCGAACCCGGCCAGGCCGTCCATGCCCCACAGGTGCGTATTGGCGTTGAGGTCGGGGTTGCCGTAGTAGTAGTTGCCGACCTCCATCCCGATACTGGCACCGTAGGGATAACGCACCAGGTGATTGATGCCGCTGACGTGCGAGAAATACGTCCAGGGATGGACGCTGAAGAAATCCTGGTAGAAGCCGGTCAGCAGCCCCGGGATCCCGAAGATCCGCATGAACACCAACGATGAGGCCATATACAATCCGCTGGCCTTGTCGGGATCGAGCCGGATGTCCAGCATGTTCAGCCCGGCCATCAACACGATCACTGCCAGCACCAGCTTGGGGCCGAACCATTTCCCCTGGCGGCCCAGCAGCAGGAACAACAGGCCGATCACCGCGATCGACACCACCGCGCTCTTGGCGCCGGTCGTGGCGTACAGCAGCAGCTGCCCCAGCCCGCCGGCCAGCGCCATCGGCCAGCGCCGCCGCACCAGGCCCCAGGCCATGACGAAGGGATAGACCATGCCCGCCAGCCACATCACTGCGTAGCGGATGGCGCTGCCCTGCATCAGCTCGTCGCTGGCGAACCGCAGCTCCGCATAGACCTGGCCGAACGAGACCAGCCGGATGTGGCCGTGGAACACCCGCAGCACCCACAGCGTCAGCGCCGCGGCCATCGCCCACCACCCGATCCAAAACAGTTTCGGCGGGATCTTCCGGGCCCTGACCTTCAGCACGGGCAACGTATAGTTCAGTCCGATCAGGGCGAATCCCGCTCCCAGCGCGGCGGCCAGCGCGATCAGCTGCCCCGCCGGGCGCAGCCCCATCAGCATCGGGACCCAGATCGACGGGACGTAGACGGCCAGGTACATGATCCAGTAGATCAGCTGCGACGGCCGGTGCAGGTCGAACGGCATCCAGCACGCCGGCAGCAGGCTCAACAGCCAGGCCGCCAGCAGCAATTCCGGCCGCAGCGGGTGACAGGTGAAGCCGTAATACTCGAAGTTGGGGTTGAGCCAGCTGAGGTAGATCCAGCGGAAGCACGCAACATATCCCGCCACCGCGCAGACCAGGAATGCGCGCCGCAGGATGGAACGGGTGATATGGGTCAGTCGCAGCTTCATCGGATCATGCTGCGACCCCGGGTGCAGGCGCGCGGCACAATTTCTGGATGGCGAAGGCCGACAACAGTAGGTGCGCCAGGTAGGCGGCGGTCATGGCCACGCCGTAGGCGGCCATCCCCACCCGGGCCGAACAGCCCCAGTGGTGGCAGAGCAGCAGCGCGGCCGCGGTCGCGGCCAGCCGGAGGATGTCCCAGGCCAATTGCCAGTGCTGGTGCTCCAGCAGGTTGAGCGTCGGCGTCAACGGCCAGGCCACGAACGCCACGTAGTGCATGGCCACCAGGATCCGCGCGTAGATGCCGGCCTCGTGCCAGGACTGGCCGAAGATCCAGCTGAACAGCAGCGGCGCCACGGCGACGACGACCAGGCACGGCCCCAGGCCCAGCAGGGCGAGCTTGCGGACCGTCTTCAAGAACAGCGCCTGCAGGCGACGGGGATCGGCCGTCACCAGCGGTGCGGCCTCGCTCATGAACACCTGGGACGCCGCCTGCCCGATCACGGCGGCCGGCATTCCCATCACCCGGTCGACCAGCGCGAACCAGCCCAGCACGCCCGGCCCGAACCACTGGGCCATCATCAGCGGCGGCAGCGACGATCCCGCGGTGTTGATCAGCGACGCGCCCAGCGACAGCTGGGGGAAGCGGCGGTAGCGCGCCAGCGCGTCCCAGACACCTCGGACCGTCATCCCCGCGATATATTGCCGCGCCTGGCGCCAGGCGGAAAGCAGCAGCCTGATGGTGCCGTTGATGCGGCCGATGGTGTCGCCCGCCAGCAACCCCAGCACGCCGATCCGCAGCAGGCCGCCGGCCAACTGGGTCAGCACCAAGCTGGCCGACTGGGTGACCTTGGTGGTGGCCACCAGGGAGTAATCCTTGCGGCGCAGCGCCCAGTAGCTCAGCGCCAGGTAGAGGCCGGCGCCGCAGTAGCTGAACGGCAGCAGCCACCAGTAGGGCCGCAGCGGCTGGTACTGGGCGGGCAGCAGGCCCGAGCCCTTGAACCACCACATCGCGCCGGCGAATACCACGCTCATCCCCAGCACGATCGCCATGATGCCGGCCAGCAGCCGCGCCGCCGTCTCGTCGCTGTCGGGCAGCAGCACGGCCAGCTCGTATTTCCAGGTGGCCGTCAGCGCCACGAACATCATCAGCGAGAAGTACACCTGGAACTGGCCGAAGGCCTCCGGCGTGTAGAGCCGCGTCAGCAGCGGCGAGCTGGCGATCAGCAACAGCTGCCCGACCCCGGTCCCTCCCACCAGGATCGAGACGCTGCGCGTGAACCCGCCCGGGGGCAGCCAGCGTGATGCCAGGGTCTTCAGTGTCTTCACGGCGTGCGTTTGGGAATTGCTGGTCGAGAGATGGTTGCGGGGCCCCCGCGCTGCCCCTGATGTTGTGCTCAGCGGGACAACGCGGCCTGGTAGTCGGCCAACCGCTGCCGGGCGATCGCCGTCCAGCTGAAATCGCGCGCCATCCGCAACGCGCCGCGGTCGCCCAGCTGCCGGCGCCGCTGCTCGGAGCGCAGATCGCGCAGGGCGCGCACCAGGTCGTCGCGGTCATTGAGGCGGTAGGCGATGCCGTTGCCCTCGATCCGTTCGGTCGCCCGCATCGTGTCGTTGACGACGATCGGCAGCCCGCAGGCCGCCGCGTCCAGCATCGACATCGATTCCTGGGTGGGCCAGACCCCGATCTCCGACGCCCAGAAATAGGGCGCCAGCTGCTGCACCGGGACGAACGGCTGCACCGCGCAGCCTTCACATGATGCGATGGCTTCGGCCTGGGTGCCGCCGCCCACGAACAGGCCACGGTAGGGCTCGCCGGCGGCCCGCAGCGCGGCCACGGCCTGCGCCAGCAGCAGCGGGTTCTTTTCCGGCGTGAAGCGCCCGGTGTAGACGCAGACGATCTCGTGGGGCAGAAAACCGAACCGCTGCCGGATCCGATCGCGCTGCGACGCGGCGCCACCGTCCGGCGGTCTGAACCGCTCGGTATCCACACCCAGCGGGCTGATGGCGATCTTCGAGCGCTGGACGCCGAAATAGTCGACGGCCAGCTCGGCGCAGTCCACGGTGGCGCCGTAGCATTTCTCCGTGGCCCAGCTGATCAGCCGTCCCGGCAGGGCGCGGAACACCAGGTTCTTCAGATACCGCGGGTTCCACGGCCGCCGCGGCTCGCGGTTCAGC
>DATJQG010000304.1:0-3308 GCA_035506015.1 Candidatus Edwardsiibacteriota bacterium | reverse complement strand
GGTCTCGCCGGGCAGCCAGATCACGGCCTCGGCATCGAACACCTGGCTGATCTGCGCCACGGCCGCGCGGAGCACGCCGTCCATCGAGGCCGCGCTGGCCACCTCGTGCGCCAGGGCATACAGCGCCTCGGCGCGGGTCTCCCGGTTTTGGCTGGCCTGGGTCTGCTGCCGCAGCCGGGTGGTCAGCGTGCCCACCACCAGGGCGATGATGAAATACAAGGCCACCAGCAAGATGTCTTCGGGGGACGTGATGGCCAGGGTGAAGTGCGGGGGGATGAAGAAGAAATCCCACAGCAAGGCGCCGAGGGCGGCGGCGGCCAGCACCGGGCCGCGCCCCACCACCAGGCCCAGCGTGGACACCGTGAAGAGCAGCAAGACGGCCACGCCGCGGTAGCCCAGGTGCGGCTGCAAGATCGTGCTGGCCGCGGCCATCGCCACGATCGCCCCCAGCGCCAACAGGTAATCGCGCGGCCCCGAATTCAGCTGGGGACGGAAAAGCGACCAGCGTGCCCAACGCGACCGCCGGGCCTCGTGCGGGCGCGTCTCTTTTTCCTGGGCCGTCACCAGGTAGATGTCGATGTCGCCGCTGTTGTGGATGAAACGGTTGACCAGAAACCGGTCCCAGATCAGGTCCAGCCACAGGCTGCGCACCGGCTTGCCAATGACGATCTGGGTCACGTTGTGCTGGCGCGCCACGCGCAGCAATTCGGCGGGTATGTCCGCGCCGGCGGTGGTGATCACTTCGCCGCCGAGCTCGTGGGCCAGTGCCAGGGTGCGCGCCACCTGCGCGCGCATGGCCTCCGAGAGCGGGCGCGACGTTTCCACGTAGACGGCCAGCCACGGCGCTTCGAGGCTGTAGGCCATGCGCCGGGTCCACCGCACCAGCCGCTCGGCCAGGGGGCTGGTGCTCACGGCCACCATCAGCCGCTCGCCCGATTTCCACGGCCCCGAGATCTGCTTGAGCTGCATGTAATCTTGCAGCTGATGATCGACCCGCTCGGCGGTGAGGCGCAGCGCCATCTCGCGCAGGGCGGTCAGGTTGCCCAGGCGGAAGAAGTTGGCGGCGGCCACCTCGGCCCGCTGCTCGCCGATGTAGACCTTGCCCTCCGCCAGGCGCTGGCGCAGCTCGTCGGGCGCCAGGTCGATCAGCTCCACGTTGTCGGCCTTCTCCAGGATGGAGTCGGGGACGGTCTCGAGCATGGTGGCGCCGGTGATCTGCCGGACGGCGTCGGCGCGGCTCTCCAGGTGCTGAACGTTGACGGTGGTGTAGACGTCGATGCCGGCGTCCAGCAGCTCCAGCACGTCCTGATAGCGCTTGGGGTGGCGGGAGCCGGGCGCGTTGGAGTGGGCCAGCTCGTCGACCAGGGCCAGCTGGGGGTGCCGGGCCAAGACGGCGTCCAGGTCCATTTCCTGCAGCCGGGCGCCCCGGTACTCCACCTGCCGGCGGGGAATGAGCGGCAGGTTGGTCACCAGGGCCTCCGTCTCGGGGCGGCCGTGCGTCTCGACATACGCGATGGCCAGGTCCACCCCGGCGGCGCGCTGGGTGCGCGCGGCTTCGAGCATGGCGTAGGTTTTGCCCACGCCGGCGGCCATGCCCAGAAAGATCTTCAGGTGACCGCAGCACTGGCGGGCCTCCTCCTTCTTGAGGGCCGCCAGCAATGCATCGGGGTCGGGACGGCGATGGTCGTCAACTCGCATATGTGCCTTCTGAACGTTGCTTCCTACACCGCTTGGGCGGGCCGCATGCGCTCAAACGCCAGAGTCATCTGCTCGGCCAGCGACTGCAGCAAATGCTCAGACCGGGGCATGTCCATTCCCGGGGCGCGCCAGATGCGAATCTCGCCGATCAGGCGGCGGGCCGCCATCAGCGGCACCACGAAATCGGCCTTGGCCTTGGCGGCGGCTTCGGTCGGCGAGCTGGCGAACACGGCGGGCGCGCCACTGCCGGTCTCGTCGTCGGGCAGCACGGTGATCTCCACGCGGGCCGCCTGGTAGAGCTGCTGCAAGCGCTCGGCCACTGTCGACGCGATCTCGCCGCGGGACCGGCGACCCACCAGGGCCATGCTCAGCTCGTAGAGCAGCAGCGCCTCGTGCTCGCGCGCCTGCGACTCGGCCAGGCCGCTCTGGATCCGGTCGATGAGGATCACGGCGGCCAGCACAAAAATGACCAGCACCAGCCAGCCCTCCACCGAGCCCACGGTGAAGGTGAGGTACGGCGGGATGAAGAAAAAGTCGAACAGGAGCGCCGCCGTCAGCGCCGCGCTGAGGCCCGGCAGGCGCCCCGCCCGGCTGGTGAGCCAGCCCACCGCCAGCAGGTAGACCATGGCGATGACGGCACCGCCCAGAACGGCCTGGCCGATTAGCAGCATGACGACGGTGAGCACGGCGATGACAATCACGGCCTGCAGCACCTCGGTGACCATGTCGGTCGAGATGGCGAATGACTTCTGTTTCATGAGTCTCCTCTCCGATTGCGGCGAGCCTATTGCCCGGCGTCCAGGGCCAGGTTGAGCTGCAGCACGTCGACGCGCGGCTCGCCCAAGAAGCCGAGCTGACGGTCTTCGGTGTACCTGGCCACCAGCGCGCGCACCGCGTCTGGGCTCAGGTTCCGGATGCGGGCCACGCGCGGCACCTGGTACAGCGCGGCGGCCACGCTGATCTGCGGGTCGAGCCCGCTGCCCGAAGCCGTCACCAGGTCCACCGGGATGGGCGTGGTGTTGCCCGGGTCGGCGGCGTGCAGCGCGTCGACGCGCGCCTGCACGGCCTTGAGGTAGCCGGGGTTCATCGGGCCGTAGTTGGAGCCCGACGAGGCGGCCGAGTTGTAGGGAAACGGACTGGTGGCCGACAGCCGGCCCCAGAAGTACCTGGGGTCGTCGAACGGCTGGCCGATGAGGGCCGAGCCGGCGGGCTGGCCGCCGGACTGCATCACGCTGCCGTTGGCCTGGTAGGGAAAGACCACCTGGGCGATCCCGGTGACCACCGCCGGATAGATGAGCCCCAGCAGCACGGTGAGCAGGGCAAACGAGACAAGCGTGGGACGAAGTTGAGTGCGGATCATAGTGTCCTCCGTGCGCGGCCTCACAGCCAATGCAGCGCCGCCAGCAGCAGGTCGATCAGCTTGATGCCGATGAACGGCGCGATCAGCCCGCCCACGCCGTAGATGAACAGGTTGTCGCGCAGCAGCTGCGCGGCCCCCACCGGCCGGTACGGCACGCCGCGCAGCGCCAGCGGAATCAGCGCGACGATGATCAGGGCATTGAAGATCACCGCCGACAAGATAGCGGTTTGGGGATTGAGCTGCAGGATGT
>DATJQG010000303.1:0-13142 GCA_035506015.1 Candidatus Edwardsiibacteriota bacterium | reverse complement strand
TGCATCCCCCGATGTTTTATCATTGATCCCGGTCATTCCGCTCCAGCACGGCCAGGGCCTTCTCGTTCTCGCCATCCATGTAGACCGAGAGGGTGGCGCCATCCGCCGCCTTGGGCACGTGGATCACCTTGATGACGTGCTCGAACCGCTTGGCGTCGGGCAGCAAGCGGCGCAGCACGTTGGGCGTGTCCCGGAAGAACGGCTGGTTGAACACGTTGCCTTTCTCGTCGGGATAGAGCGGCAGGTACTTGATGTTGGCCTCGACCAAGTCCTGGAAGAAGTGGGTGCCGAACGACAGCTCGGGCACGTAGTCCTTCTTCTGCTTGGCGACCTCGATCAGCATCGACGTGTTGTTGATGTCGGAATAGCCGACGCGCACGCCCAGCTTGATGTCGCCGCGGCTGCCCCAGCGGCCCGGGCCCATCAGGATGAACTTCTGGCGCGGCAGCTTGGTGTTCAGCTCGCCCACGATCCGTCCCACCTGCGCCAGGTCCTCCATGGTGGGCAGTCCGTCGTACTCGTCGGGGTCGACGTAGACCACGTACTCGATGTCCTTGAGCAGGCCGTTGGTGATGTAGCGGCCGGCCGAGAAGACCTGGTCGGCGGCCGCGACGTTCTTGGGCACGGCGACGGCCGCGCCGCTGCCGGCCTGGCTCTGGGGCCGGCACTGCAGCAGGTAGAGCTTGTGGATGTCGCCGTCGCAGGCGAACTCGATGTCGACGGGGAACCCCAGGGCCTTGCTGAGGATGGAGAGCATGTCGCGCACCATCGGGATGAAGGGGCCGTGGGCCAGCAGCTTGGCGAAGGTGACCACCGGCGTGCCGCCCGCCAGGTCGATCAGGTTGGAGCTGGACGCCGTCAGCTCGCCGTCGCGCAGCACCGACACGACCTGCGACAGCGCCGGCAGCTCGTGGCCGACCTCGGCCACCAGCCGCTCCACGGTCAGCGTCTCGAAGCGGCGGGTCTCCAGGTTGATGACGTCGACGTTCTTCTGCGAGTACTGCAGCACCTCGTCGGGGCTGGCGTTGACGCGCAGGCCGGGCTGCCCGGGCGACACCAGCACCGGGTAGTCGTCGCCCACCCGGTCGACGGCGCGGGTGCCCATCCCGGCCACCATCCGGACGATGCCGTCGCTGCGCTTGATGCGGGGCGACCAGCGGAACTCGTTGTGGGAGAAGGCCACGCCGGCGTAGGCCGGCAGGTAGTACTTGCCGCAGCGCCGTCCCACCACCTCCTGGATCAGGATGCCCATCTCCTCGTTGAAGTCCAGCAGGCCGCGCTCGCGGCGGTACTCGATGGGGTCGGGTCCGAAGACGCTGGCGTAGACCTCGACGATGGCCTCGATCAGCGCCTGCAGCCGCTCCTTCTTGGTGCCCTGGTTGGCCACGAACAGGCTCTTGTACTTGCCGGCGAATGCCGCGCCCAGCGTGTCCTCCAGCAGGGAGGAGGAGCGGACGATCAGCGGCTTGTCGCCGAAGTCGTCCAGCGCCAGCGACAGCCCGGCGATCATCTCCGGTGACATGGTCGAGTTCTTGAAGATCTGTTCCAGGAACGGGTATTCCTGGCGGATCTCGGCGGGGTCGCGGTACTTGATGGACGGCATCTCCTCCAGCGCGTTGAAGTGGAGGAAGTCGATGATGCCGTCCGAGGTGATGAACCAGGACTTGGGCACGGCCAGGTTGCGCAGCGAGATGTAGTCCTTCTTGGCGGCCATCAGCACCTTCTCGGCCCGGAACAGGCCGGCGGCCTTGCCGCCCAGCTTGCCGTTGCCCTGGGGCGGGCCCACGGTGCGCGACAGCATGGCGGCGAAGTCCTCGACCGTGGCGAAACCCTTGATGACGTTGATGTAGTCCAGGTCGTCCGAGAAGAAACGGCGGATCAGGGCGGCCCGGGCCAGGGTGCGCTCCTCGGGCGAGAGCTTGCGGGCGGTCTCGGGCATCCGCGAGAAGCGCTGCACCGCCTCGGTGATCTCGGCCAGCGGCACGTCGCGCTTCTCCACGGCCATGGTCAGGAAGCGGAACTGCTCGTGCTTCAGCCACTGGGTGACCATGGCGTTGATCTCCTCGTCCAGGATCTCGCGGGCCGCGATCCGGAACACCTCGTCCACGATCTCCTCCAGCAGCGACTGGTTGAGCTTGGGCACGGGCTGGTTCTCGCTGTACTCCCAGTCGGTGGACGACGACTCCAGGCGCTTCATCAGCTGCTCGATCTGCGTGATGTTGCGCTTGAACAGGTAGTTCATCATCTTGCGGCCGATGCGGTTCAGCAGCACCGGGTTGGTGTCGCGCAGCAGGTCGACGATCACCTGCCATTCGGGCTTGGAAGCGGTCATGGATGCTCCTTGCTGATTGCGGAAAAACGTACCAAAATCATCGGTAATAGTCACGGCTCTCTAAGTGCTCAACCCCCGCCATCGGCGGGCGTGCCGGGCCGAGCGGCCGATCAGAAAACATCGTGGGTCTGGCTGCCGTGCGGGAAGAGTTCGATGTTTTCCGGCCGCGCGGATATCATCGCTTCAAGGCGGCCGCCGGGCGGAGAAGACTCTTTTGGTTCTTTTCTGGTCACAGAAAAGAACGATGGAAGAGTTCGGGATCAGTCGATTGCTTCGCTTGTTCAGGGGGGATAGCCGTTCTCGCAATGACGACCCGAGAACCTCCAGAAGCGATGGTCACAGCTTCAGGATCACGCCATGGCTGCTGCGGCCGTCGATCTGCACCTGCAGCGGCTTGTCCAAGGCGATCCAGCGCAGGTGCTCGGTCTCGGCGGCCGCCGGCCGCGCGTCCAGCCAATCCCAGTCGATGCGGCCGCGCTGTTCGTCGGTGGGCACGGTGAAGTAGCCGATGCGCAGCGAGGTCATGTTCTGGAAAAAGTGCGAGCCCTGCGAGGGGTCGACGTTCATGGTGGGCAGGCAGGCCTCGACCACCACCTTCACTTTCGAGATCTGGTCGAACTTGACCGGGATGCCCAGCCAGGGGTCGCTCGACCCCCAGCGGCCCGGGCCGATCAGGATATAATTGCGGTCCTGTTCCTTGAGCTTCTTGTTCAGCTCGCCCACCTCGTTGGCGATCTGCGGCGTCTGGGCCGCGTCGAACGACTTCGGCTTGACATAGATGATGTCGGAAAAACCGGAGACGCCGTTGCCCAGCACCTGGTCGCTGAAGCACAGGGCATCGCCCTGCGCGCCGGCGGCGAGGTCTACCTTGACCAGCTCGTCGCTGACCACCAGCGGCCGCACCTGGAGAAAGCCGAAGTCGGCCGGCATGATGTTCTTGGGGTCCAGCCGCACCGCGAACTCCATCTCGACGGGGCAGCTCATGGCCAGCGAGGCCAGTTTCAGCAGGTGGTCCAGCAGTTCGGCCATGGGAAACATGTTGTATTTCAAAATGTGAGCGAAGCTCACCACCCGCGGCCCGGGCTCGTTGATGCCGTCGACCAGCCGCTGGTTGCCGTGGTCGTAGACCGAGCCCACATGCTCCAGCGTCCCGTCGCGCTCGGCCTGCTCCAGCGGCAGGCTCACCAGGTACTGGTCCTCCTCGGCGAAGGCGGTGCTGGCGTGCGGGCTCATGTCGATCGCGTAGAAAGCTTTTTGCGAGTTGGCCAGCATCTCCTTGACCGAATAGAACTGCGGCAGCACCTCGGGATAGGCCGGCGTGAAGCGCAGGGACACGCCGCCGTCGACCACGGTCTTGCCCAGGCCCAGCGCCGCGTTGACCACGCCGTCCTCGGGCTTGGCGTGGCCGACAGGGTAGTAGTTGTAGGAGCGGGCCACGCCGGCGAAGTCGGGGTACCAGCGGCCGTTGTGCTCGGCACCCACCACCTCCTGGACGATCACCGCCATCTTCTCCTCGTCGCAGCGGTGGTTGGTGGACTCGATGTAGCTGCGGGCCTGCTTGAGGAAGGTCGAGGCCCACACCAGCTTGATGGCGTTGTCCAGGCCGAGAAAGCGCGCGTCGAGGTCGAACTGGTTGTTGGGGACCATCTTGGTGTAGTAGATGCCGGCGAACGGCTGGTACAGGGCGTCCTCCAGCAGCGACGACGAGCGCACGGCCAGCGGCCGCTTGACCTGCTTGATGAAGTCGCGGACGTCGCCCACCACGGTGGGCGGCAGCGAGGCGTTGAGGAACAGGTTGACGATCCGGGCGTCGGAATCCTCGGCCATGGCCTTCTTGAACAGGTCGTTGTGGCGGACGAACTCGTCGAACAGGTCGGTGCCCAGCACCAGCGTGCGCGGGATGCTGACGGTGACGCCCTCGTACTTCGAGTGGTCGAAGTGCGAGGCCAGCACCTTGTCGATGAAGGCCAGGCCGCGGGCCTTGCCGCCGATCGAGCCCCCGCCCAGCCGCGCGAAGTGCCATTGCGACGCGTCGAAACGGCGCGAATAATTTAAGATGCTGCCGCGGTGCCGTTGCTGCCGACGGGCCTGCATTTCCTGCTTGATCCTGCTGCGCAGGCCCGCGTCGTCCTGGATAGCCGCAATATCAGGCTGCGCCAGCACCCGGGCCAGGTCGAACTCGGTGCGCAGCAGCAGCCAGCGCCGGATGTCGCCGCTCTGGAAGTGGTGGCGCAACGCCCCGGCCGGCAGGCTGTCGATCACCGAGAGGAACGAGTCCAGGTTCTTGATCCGGGCGACCTCGTCGCCGGACTTGTCCCGCAGCACCAGGTCGCCGAAGCCGAAATGCTCGACCAGCACGTGGCGGAACTCGTCCACCAGCGTGGGCGAGGATTTCAGCAGGAACTCCGCGTCCAGATCCTTGGCGATTTGTTCAGTATTCTCCTCGCTGGACTGGATCAGCAGCGGCAGATGCGGCAGCTCGGCGCGCACCAGCTTGGCGAACTCGACCCCGGCCCGCGGGTCCAACTTCCCGTTGCGGGGATAGCGGACATCGGTGAACACGCCCAGCAGGTTGTCCTGGTACTTTTCAAAGACCGCGACCGCCTGCTCGTAGGTCTCGGCCAGGTGCACCCGCGGGCGGCCGCGCTGGCGCAGGGCTTTCTGCGAGTAGCCCAAGTCGTCCTCCAGCAGTTTTTCCGTCTGGTCCCACAGTTCCTCGAAGATCACCGGCAGATAGGTCGAGTAGAACCGCACCGAGTCCTCGACGATCAGCAGATTGGGCACGCCGAACAGATGCGTGTCGCTCTCGGCGTTCTTGAGATCCTCGACGAACTGCACGATGCCGGCCAGGATCTTGCCGTCACCCTGCCAAACGAACACCTTGTCGATGGCCGTGAAATCGTTGAGCTCCTGCAGCCGCGCCAGCTCCGGCGTGTTGAAGGCCAGGATCACCACCGGCAGCCCGGGGTGAATTCCCTTGGCCTTCTTGCCGAAGGTGAACGGGTCCATGTCGCCCAGCCGCTGCACGCAGACCACCAGGTCGAAGGCCTCGCGCTCCAGCGCCTGCAGCGCCGCGGCCCCGCCGGTGACGCGCGACAGCGTGGGCACGTAGCCCAGGTCGCGCTGCTTGTAGGCCTGGCCCAGCAGGTCGTGCAGCCGGCCGTCCTCCTCCAGGATGAACGAGTCGTACAGGCTGGCCACCAGCAGCACCCGCCGCACCTTGTAGGGCATCAGCCGGTCGAGCGGGGAGGAGGCGAGGGTGTCGAGGTTGAATGTGGGGGATGTTTCAGTCATATGATAAAACCTTCAGTCATCGAGCAAGGTAAACCGAGAACGCAAATCCATAATAATCATTATAATATCATCACTTTGCAGAATCAAGCGGAATCTATGGTTTCTGACCTAACCCCGACCCCTTCCCGCATCGGGAAGGGGTTATACATACCCCTCGCCCGAAGGGAGAGGGGCAGGGGAGAGGTCAGACGAGGGATCGCTGCCACGGGACACACCCTGTGTCCCCTCTCTAGAAGGGACGATTATGTAGATTGCCACACCTGTGCGGGAGGAATAGCCATCCTCGCAATGACGAATGACCTAACCCCTGCCCCTTCCCGCTGCGGGAAAGGGTACATTTAAACCCCGCCATCGGCGGGCGTGCCGGGCTCAGCGGCCGATCAGGAAACATCGTGAGTCGGGCTGCCGTGCGGGAAAAGTTCGATGTTTTCCGGCCGCGGGTATCATTGCGTCAAGGCGTCCGCCGGGCGGAGAAGACTCTTTTGGTTCTTTTCTGGTCACAGAAAAGAACGATGAAAGAAGATTAGGCGGATAAAAAAGGTGCGGAGCATTCGCTCCGCACCTTCGCGTATTCACGATTCACCATTCACGGTTTACGAAAAATTACACCCAGCCCCTTAGCTTGCAGGCGTCGGCCACGCGCTGGATGGCGATCATGTAGGCCGCGTCGCGCATGTACAGCTTCTTCTCGCGGGCCAGGGCCGACACCTTGAGGAAGGCGTCGGTCATCTTGGTGTCCAGCTTGGCCAGCACCTCGTCCTTGGTCCAGAAGTAGTTCATGTTGCACTGCACCTGCTCGAAGTAGCTGCATGTGACGCCGCCGGCGTTGGCCAGGAAGTCCGGGATCAGGAAGATGCCGCGCTCGTGGATGATCTTGTCGGCCTCGGGCGTGGTCGGCCCGTTGGCGCCCTCGACGATCAGCTTGACGTTCTTGCCCATCTTGGCCGCGGTCTCGCCCGTCACCTGGTTCTCCAGCGCCGCCGGCACCAGGATCTCGACGTCCTGCTCGATCCAGGCGTCGCCCGGCAGCACCTCGTACCCGGCCGCCTTGGCCTTGGCCTTGTCGATGCCGCCGAAGCGGTCGGTGATCTTCAGCAGCTCGTCCGGGTCGACGCCGCTCTTCTTGAGGAAGGTGTACGACTTCTGGTCGCTTTGGTCCCAGCAGGACACGCAGACCGGGACGCCGCCGTACTCCTTGTACAGCTTGACCGCGTACTGCGAGACGTTGCCGAAGCCCTGGAACGCGGCCTTGGTCTTCTTGATGTCGATCCCCAGCTCGCGCAGCGCCTCGCGCATCACGTAGACGGCGCCGTAGCCGGTGGCCTCGGTGCGGCCCAGGCTGCCGCCCACGCCCAGCGGCTTGCCGGTGATGAAGCCCGGGTACTTGCCGTTGTGGACCTTCTCGTACTCGTCCATCATCCAGATCATGTGCTGGCCGGAGGTCATCACGTCGGGGGCCGGGACGTCCTGGAACGGGCCGACGTTGTAGGCGATCTGGCGGATCCAGCCGCGGCAGATGCCCTCCTGCTCTCGCTCGGACAGGTGGTGCGGGTCGCAGATCACACCGCCCTTGCCGCCGCCCAGCGGGATGTCCACCACGGAGCACTTCCAGGTCATCCAGGTCGCCAGGGCGCGCACGGTGTCGATGGTCTCCTGCGGGTGGAAGCGGATGCCGCCCTTGCACGGCCCGCGGGCGTCGTTGTGCTGGACGCGGAACCCTTGGAACACCTTGACGCTGCCGTCGTCCATCCGCACCGGGATGGTGAAATGGAATTCCCGCAACGGATTGCGGAGCAGGTCACGGGTGGCCTGGTCCAGTCCCAGCTTCTCGGCGACGCCGTCGAACTGCTGCTGCGCCATCTTGAAGGCATTGAAAGACTTGTCCGCCATGAGACAATCTCCTTTGAATATATTATTGTGGTAGGTTATCGTACGAACGAAAAATGGGGCCGGAGAACGGACCAAGAACTGTTATTCTAACATAAAAAAAAGCCCAAGTCAAAATCCTTTTAAAAATATATTTCGCTTGACTGATGGCTGGAATGGGTATATAGTTAATGCGCTATCGGAAAAGGGGATAGAGTTGTGAACGACGTAACAATCCAGCCGCAGAGCCCGCCACTTCAGCCGCCGTTGCGATTGTCGCTGCGGTTGATTTTCCGGGACAGTTTCGCCCTGTTGCGCGATGGTTTCTGGCCGTTCCTGCTGATCGTCCTGGTCGGCCAGGCCTTCAATATCGCGCAGACGGCATGGAGCGCCGCGACCGGGAAGACGATGTCGATCCCGCTGTCCCTGGCCCTGTCGCCAGTGCTGCTCGTTTTGACGGCCTGGATCCACATCGCGCTGCTGATCGCCGCCCAGCGGCGGATGCGCCGGGAACCGGTCACTGCCTGGACGGCGCTCGTCGCCGTCAAGGGGCATTTCTGGCGGTACGCGCTGTACTCGTTCCTCTCCGGCGCGATCATCTTCACCGCGGCCACGTTCTTCCTGGCGCCCGGCATCATCGCGGGCGTGCTGCTGGGCTTCGCGCCGCTGATCGCCGTGCTCTCGGACGTGCGGGATACCGATCCGCTGCAGGCCAGCTACCGGCTGGTGCTGCCCTTCTTCTGGAAAGTCCTGGCCCTGATGGCCATCGTGTCGGCGGCGATGCTGGCATTGATGCCCGCCACGCTGGTCCTGATGTTCCGGCAGAACACGGCCGGGATCGCCGCCATCGAGGCGGCGATGCAGCTGGTGCAGCTGTACCTACTGCTGGTCGACGTGGTGGCCTACCGGGAGCTCAAACGGCTGCAGGCGGCCGGGCCGGCCCCGCTGCCCGGAGCGAAACGGCTCGCCGGTTTCGGTTGCCTGATCTGCCTCGGCCTGGACCTGCTGCTGGCGGCGCTGCTGGCCGGCGCCATCTTCCTGGCGATCGGGGTGGGGAAGGGCATGACCGTTCCCCAGCGCCAGCGCGCCGTCGACCGGGTCCTCTCCTGGGTCAGCCCGCCCATCAGGCTGCCGGACAGCGTGTCGGTCCCGCGGCCCGAGGGATACTGGGTGACGAAACTGTACGGGCCCCACGACGCCTACCGGCTGATGAAGTTCGGGGACGATCCGGTCGATTGCATCTACCTGCGTTCGATCCCGCGATCGGCGGTCTGCCAGCCCGATTCCCCGATATTCTTGACGGACGGCGCCTTCGAAAAAAGGCTGTTCGCGCTGACCAACGACGTCTATCCCTACGCCTCGGATTCCGTCGTCATCCCCCCGACCTACGGCAGCGTCTTCACCCTCAACGGCAATGTGTGGGGCGAATACACCTTCAAGTTCCCGAAGCCCGGCGGCGGCCATGCGGCCGACCAGTATATCGAAACGGTGTTCCTGCCGTCAAGGCAGCGGGTGCTGGTGGTGACCTTCGACTACGAGGCCGGCACCGACAGCATCCGGCTCAACCCGGCGATCAAGCGGATCGTCGACATGCTCCGCAATTCAACCATCAAACCCCACTAGGAGATCGCCCGTGACACGCATCATGCTGCTGACGCTGCTGGCGGCGGCCAGCCTGGCGGCGCAGGTCAAACCGATGCCCGGATCCCAACCCCAGGACCAGCCCGCGATGAAGGCCTATCCCCAGTTCTGGCGGGACGGCAAGTACTGCCGCCAGGACGACATCGACCTCGCGAAGATCGGCCAGGGGACGGTCCGCGCCAAGGTCGACGGCAAATGGCAGACCTTCACGCTGCGCCAGCTGCCGGACAAGTTCCTGGACTGGAACTTCCGCGAGCGGCTGAGGACCATCGAGACGCTGAAGAAGGGCGGGATGCCAAATTTCGCCGGGCCGCACAGCGGAATGGTGGCCAGCCACGGCTTCCGGCGCGACGACGGCCAGTTCACGATCAACAACGCGGTCAAGGGGATGGGCTTCCTGCCGACCAAGGAGCACCTGGCCGGGCTGCTGGCTGAGCTGGAGGCCAGCAAGGATTCGTCCGAGGAATACAAGTTCGGCTGGCTGACGAAACTGTACACCGAGCGCAAGGACTGGCTGGACCCGACCAAGCAGGTGTCGCTGGAGCTGTACGCCACGCCGGAGTTCGCCACCCACACCTTCCTCAACCAGATGACCGACCCCGGCGTCTCGATCGTGTTCCTGGACATGATGTCCTTCGAGCTGAGGGCCATCACGCAGCTGCTGCACCCCGACGACCCCAAGCTGACGGAGTACGATAAGCAGGTGGTGGCCTACGTCAACGGCATCCACGACTACTTCCACGGGGCGTCGCCGCGGCCGTCGATCGTCGCGGTCTACCACGTGGTCGAGGTGTTCGACAACACGCCGGGCCGCGGACGCGGCAAGCGGGTGGTGCCGCCGCTGCCGTGAAACTCCGTTCCCAGCGCAGGATGATGACAGAAGGGTTCGAACGAAGCCGCCGATCCTGATATCGCTCTGGTTGGCGCTGCTGGCCGGGACGCCGGCCGCCGCCGATTCGCTCAACGTCCGCACGGTGGGCACGTGGAACTACGGGCCGTGCCGCGCCGCGGCAGGCGCCTGGATCGGCGGCCAGCGCTACGCGGTGATCAGCTCGGGCCGGCGGCTGCAGGTGCTGGACATCGGCCGGCCCGACCAGCCGCAATTGTGCGGCGACCTCTCCCTGGCCGACGACATCTTCCGCGTCTGGGTCGCCGCCGACCGGGCCTATGTCGCCTATGAGCGCGCCGGGCTGGCGATCGTCGACCTGGCGCAGCCGTCGCGGCCCGCGTTGCTGGCGACGTTCGGCACCAACGGCCGGGTCGGCGGCGTGGCCCTGTCCGGGCAGTACCTGGCCGCGGCCGCCGCGGGGGCCGGCCTGCTGCTGGTCGACGTCGCCGATCCCGCGCGGCCGGCGCTGGCCGGCCAATGCGCGCTGCCCGGCCCGGCGCTGGACGTTGCGGTCGACGGGACGCACGCCTACGTGTCCTGCGGCGTGGCCGGGCTGCAGGCGGTCGAGATCTCCGATCCCGCCAATCCCTTCGAGAGCGGACATTGCGACCTGACGGGCACCGTCACGGGCGTCGAACTCAAAGGACGCCATGCCTTCATCGCGGGCAGCGCCGGCCTGGCCATCGTCAACATCGACTCGCTGGCCATGGCCAACCGTTGCCCGATCAACCATCCGGTATCGCAAGTCCAGCTCAGCGGCGATTTCGCCCTGTTGCAGGACAACGCCTGCGGAATCAGGATCGTGGACATACAGGACCTGACGGACATCGGCCAGGGCGGTTATGGTCAACTGCCCTTCAGCGCCTGCCAGGTCACCGTGATGGACAGCGTGGCCCTGGTGGCCGACAGCCTGGACGGTTTGCGGATCCTCGACCTGTCCGGGCTGCACCACTGGTCCGCCGTCAACGCATGGGCGGGCAGCGACACGGTGCACGCGATCGCCGTCACCCCCGACAGCCTCTACGCCTATCTGGCGGCGGGAAGCGACGGGTTGCGGGTCTTCAAGATCTCCGATCCGATGCATCCCTCCGAAGTGGGCAGCTACCGGCCCGGCGGCCGGGTCTACCGCGCGGCGAACTACAGCGCGGACATTCTGTGCGTTGCAGCCGGCGATTCCGGTGTGGCGTTGGTCGACATCGCGGACCCGACCGCGCCGCGGGAATGCGCGCGACTGCGCGGCTACGCCCCGGCCTACGATGTCGGGATGTCGTTCTACACCAACGGCAGCGACACCGGCCGGGTGGCGGCGGTGGCCCGCGGGGATTCCAGCGTCTGGGTCGTCCGGATCACGGACAGCCTGACCTTGGAGCCGATGGGGCCGGTACGCCGGGACCACCCGGTGGTCAACGTGACAGCCTACCGGCAGAACGACATCCCTCGATTCGCGTTCTGCTGCAGCGGTGGGAATACCGTATACGATTTTTGCGGCATCGGACCAAGCGACACGGCGCTGCAGTTCCGGACGTGGGGCATCGCCAGGACCGGCGGATGGGTACGGCGCAACGCCTGCCGGCTCCAGGGCATCACCCCGATCGGTGACACGCTGGCCTTTTTCGTGCCTCCGTCCCAATACACCCCGGCATCGCGCACGTCCAATACGCTGTTGCCGGATTCGGTCGAGGGCGCCTGCATTGGGGACACAACTTTCTGCGTCAGCGACGGACCGCAGGGATTGCAGCAGTTCCTGTTCGGCGATATCGGCTGCGGCCACTGCGCGACGCCCGGGCAGTGCCGGGACGTCGCGGTCGCGGGGTCAACCGCGCTGGTGGCCGACGGCAGCGCCGGGCTGGAGGCGGTCGACCTGTCGCGGCCCAACGGCATGGCGGAACTCGGGAGCCAGAGGATGGCGCTCTCGGCCTGCGCGCTGGCGGCGGTCCGCCGGCGCGCCTACCTGGCGGGGGCGGACACCAGCATCTGGACGATCGATCTGGCCGACTCCAGCCGGCCGGCGGCCCGCAGCGTGACGCGGCTGCCGTCGATGGCCTTCGGCCTGGCGGCGCGCGACAGCCTGCTGCTGGTGGCGGACGGCGATTCCGGGCTGCAGGTCTGCGGCATCGCCGATCCCGATCTGCCGGCGCTGCTCGGCGCGGCCCGGGCGCCGGGCTTCGCCATGGCGGTGGCGGCGCAGCGCACGCTGGCCGGCGTGGCCGCGGACAGCGCCGGGCTGGAGCTGTTCGATATCGGGGACCCAGCGCACCCCACGCTGCTGGGCCGATACGATTCGCCGGGCACGGCGTTCGGGCTGGCGCTGGACAGCGCGAACCGCCGCGCGGTGTTGGCCGACGGCGAGGCCGGCGTCGAGGTCGTCGACATCGCCGACCCGGCGCACCCGGCGCTGCTGGGCGGCTTCAACAGCGCGGGATGCGCGTACGATATTGCGCTCAATGAGAACCATGCGTATGTGGCCGATGGTCAATACGGCCTGCTGGTGCTGGACATCGGCGCCCCGGCCAGCCCGGTCCAGGTCGGGGGCTTGATCACCGGCGGCACCGCGCGCCAGCTGACGCTGCGCGACAGTATCGTGTTCCTGGCCGACGGCGAGGGCGGGCTGGCGGTGATCAACATCGCGGACCCGTCCCATCCCGCCGAGGTCGGCAATTATGCCCCGGGCCGGCAGGTCTGGGCGGTGGCGCTCGACAACGGCTGCGTGCTGGCGCTGGATGACGCCATGGCGCTGCGGCTGCTGTGGCCGTACTGGACGGCGCGCCAGCCCTCTGTCGCGCCGCAGGCCGCGGTCCTGCGGTTCGAGAACCGGCCCAATCCCTTCAACGCCAGCACGGCCATCGATTATCAGCTGTCCGCCGCGGGCGATGTCGCCATCGCCATCTACAATATCCAGGGCCAGCTGGTGAGGACACTGGTTTCGGGACGGCAGGATGCCGGCGGCCACCGGGTCGCCTGGGACGGACGGGACGGGCGGGGACAGCGGGCGGCGGCCGGCGTGTATCTGTGCCACCTGGCGGCAGCAGGCCGGCAACAGAACCACAAGCTGGTGCTGGTGCGATGAGCATTCCAGCGGCAGGGCCAAGCCGGCATCGGACGCGGCCGATCAACGTGAGA
>DATJQG010000302.1:0-2496 GCA_035506015.1 Candidatus Edwardsiibacteriota bacterium | reverse complement strand
CCTGAACGAGATCCGCCGCCTGCACCGCGAGACCCTGACGACGCTGGAGACCGCCATCGCGGCCTTCGCCTCGGGCGACCGGGCGCTGGCCCAGCAGGCGCTGGACCGCAAGGACGAGGTCCACGCGCTGGAGCGCGAGCTGTACCGCACCCACCTCGGCCGTCTGCAGCAGGGGTACAAGGAATCGCAGGAGACCAGCACCATTCACCTTGACCTGCTGTCGGACCTGGAGCGCATCAACTTCCACGCCAGCCAGATCGGCGCCGCGGTGCTGTCGCTGCCCAAATGAGCGGCCCGCTGCGCAGCTCCATCCGGGGCAAGCTGGTGATCCTGGTGGCCGTGGTGATTACCCTGTCGGCGGTCCTGACCGCCCTGGTGGTGCCGCGGCTGGTGTCGCAGGACATCCTGGACATGATGGAGCAACGCGACATGCTGCTGCTGCGCGACCTGGCCTCGCGCTGCGAGCAGGTGATCGTCTCGGAGCGGCCGCAGCGGCTGGCGGCGCAGCTGGCCGCGGACCCGGTGCTGGCCGCCGTGATGGCCTCGCGCATGGCCCAGCAGTCGTACTACCTGCGGCTGGCGGTGGCCGACGCCTCCGGGCGGGTGGTGTTCTCGCGCGGCCGCGACGACATCCCCCTGGCGCTGTACTCGGCGCGGCATGCCTTCGAGGACCGCCGCGACGAGTTCATCATCGCGCAGGATTTCGGCCCGCAGCGGATCTACCAGCTGGGCTCGATCGTCAACCACCAGCAGCGCTATCTGGGCTGCGTGATCCTGGTGGCCTCCGAGGCCCAGGCCCGCGGCGAGTTCACCAGCCTGTGGGCGGTGATCATCCTGATCTTCACGATCATCTCGGTGGTGGGGATGGCGGCGTCGATGCTGCTGTCGCTGCGGATGACCGCGCCGCTGGAGCGGCTGTCCGAGGCCATCCACCGGGTGATGGAGGGCGACCTGGAGGCGCGGCTCGACGTCAAGAGCGGCGACGAGATCGAGCAGCTGGGCGCGGGGTTCAACCGGATGCTGGTCTCGCTGAAGGAGGCCCGGCAGCGCGACCTCTCGGCCAACCCGCTGACGGGCCTGCCCGGCAACAGCATCATCGAGCAGCGGATCGGCGCGCTGATCGCCCAGGGCGCGACCTTCGCGGTGCTGTACGTCGACCTCGACCATTTCAAGGAGTTCAACGACCACTACGGCTTCGTGCGCGGCGACGAGGTGCTGCGCTTCACCGCGATGATGCTGGCCGAGGCCCTGCACCAGCTGGCCGGGGCCGGTGGATTCCTGGGGCACGTGGGCGGGGACGACTTCGTGATGATCTGCGATTACGAGGCGTCGCAGCCGCTGGCCAACGCAGTGACCAAGGGGTTCTCCGCAGCCATCGACCAGTATTACGACCTGGCGGACCGGCGGGCGGGATATATCGAAGTGGCCGACCGGGCCGGGCACCTGCGCCGCTACGGGCTGATGACGGTCTCGGTGGCGGTGGTCACCAACAAGTTCACGCCGATCAGGCACATCGGGCAGTTCAGCCAGATCGCGGCCCAGCTCAAGAAGCAGGCCAAGCAGCGCAAGCGCGACAAGATCGCCTTCGACCGCAGGCACGAATCATAAGGAGGACGACCATGGCCAAGATCACCAACTACATGGAATTCATCGTCAAGGAGGAGCTGAAGGGCGTGCTGGCCTCGCGGCCCGATGTCTGCCCCTGCCACAACTGCCGGCTGGACATCATGGCCTTCGCCCTCAACCAGCTGCCGCCGCACTACGTGGCCAGCGAGGGCGGGCACATCCACACCATGGTCAACATCGCGTCGGCCCAGCTCAAGACGCAGGTGCTGGTGGCCATCGTCAACGCCATCAACGCCGTGGCCAAGCACCCCCGCCACCGGGTCAAGAAGGGCCTCAACACCATCAGCAGGAAATAAGGTTCGCGCCGCCGCTGCGGTACCCCGTTGACAACGGCGGGCTTTTCCTGTATGATACCCCCAACAATGCGATGCGCACCCCGATGAAATTCTTCAAGAGCTATACCCATTCCCGGCTGATGCCCGACCGCGCCTGGGACGACATCTTCGAGCTGCTGGCCAACATCGACAGCGCCGAGGTGGAGGAGTGGCTGGACGACCACGCCCAGAGCGGCTTCACGCTGGAGGAGTTCCTGTTCTACCTCAAGGCCATCGACCGCGACGAGGTCCAGGACTGGCTGTGGCTCCACCGCAAGGAGTTCGAGGCGGTGCTGGCCAACCCCAGCTTCAACTTCGACAGCGCCCGGGTGATGGACGGCAAGGAGCGCTGGCAGCGGCTGTTCCTGATGTCGCCCCACAAACCCACCGACTTCAAGGATAACAAATGAGGCAACGCTATCTCATCATACTCATAAGTTTGATGACAGCACAACTTTGTTTTAGTCAAGATACTGACAAAGTTGCAACAGCCATTGTCGATCTTGATGCTAGAAATTTATCTCAAATGGATATATCTGCTTTATCAGACCGTTTC
>DATJQG010000301.1:0-2152 GCA_035506015.1 Candidatus Edwardsiibacteriota bacterium | reverse complement strand
TAGGACGGGTGGGAGGCGGGTGCTCATGCCCTGATCATTCCTCAGGTTTCAGATTTGGAACTGCGCGCATCATGTCGTTTGGCCAGCTTGATCAGGGCCTTGGCTGGGAATACTAAGGTAAAGCAGGCCCCCTTTCCAAGCTCAGAATCCACCCGGATCGTGCCGCCATACAGCTCGACGTTGTGCTTGACCGTCGCCAGGCCCAGTCCCGTGCCCTTGGCCTTCATGGTGAAATAGGCCTCAAAGATCTTGCCTTGCTTGTCGGCGGGGATGCCCGGGCCGTTGTCGCGAATCGCGACCTCTACCGAAAGGTCCGCCAGGCAGCGGGCGGTGATCCAGACATCGCCGCCCTTGTCGCCCATGGCTTCCCGCGCATTTTGCAGCACGTTGATAATGGACTCTGTCAGGTGCCGTCGCTGCATCAGCAGCGGGGGGAAGCTCTCGCCAAAGGCGCGGTGCACGACCACCGGCCAGCCGGCCGCGGGCGGGAACACGCGCTGGATGGCCGTGTCCAGTTCCTCGATGACGTTGAGCCGCTCGACGTGCCCTTCGGCCAGGCTGGCGTAACCCATGATCTCGGTGATGATGCGGTCCGAGCGCTCGACCTCCTCCTGGATGATGCCGACCTGCTCCGGCGAGACGGGCTTGCCCAGCTTGACCGCCCGCTGGATCGAGTAGGCGGCATTGTTGATGATGGCCAGCGGGTTCTTGATCTGGTGGGTGAATTCCGCGGCTACGCGCCCCGCCGACTGCAACTGGCCTTCGCGCATGGCGAACTCGCGGGCCTCCTCGACGGCGCGGCGCTGGCGATCCAGCAGCACCTGCACGCCGTAGCAGCACACGGTCATCAGGATCAGCAGCACCAGCCGCAGGACCAGCGGCTCGGCCGGGTTGTCCGCCGTGTTGCCGAACAGGATTTCCTTGTCGCTCCCCTCCAGCAGATCGGCGACCCGGATCAGGATCAAGCCCGCCAGCACATAGCAGGCGATAAGCGTGCAGTTGAGCATGATTTGGGAAATCGCGCGCGGGACGCTCACCGCCCCGCGCACGATCAGCGCGAGGAACAGCCAGTACAGCGGGCTGTCGTAGCCCCCTGTCACTACGGTGAGAGCCGAGAGGAATATCCCATCCGCCAGGCTCATGATGAACACCGACCACGACAGCAGCGACAGCGGCACTCGATCCATCAGGAGCAGCATGGCCCCTACGACCACGTTCATGGCGATGTAGATCCAAAGGAGATATTGGGTCGTCTCGACGGCAATCTCGAGGATGCCGAGCACCTTCTCGAACCACGGGGTGAAGTAGAACGAATGGACCAGCATCGCAATGCCGGCGACCTTGAGCGGCAGGACAATGTCCCGCTCCATCAAGGTAATACGGTCAATGAGCTGGGGCGCCTCCGGCGCCGGGATCTTCAATAGCTCGATGGCCCGGCTCGGGAAGCGGGAGACCGCCTTGAACAGCTCGCGCAGGCCGTAATGCCTAAGGCGCTGCCATAGGCCGTAGTTCATAATAGATGGGGCATCATCGCCCATGCAGCCACCTATCCCAGCAACTCCATTGCCCGCTCCGCTACTTTATCTGTCGGCCACAGCCGGCCCAGCCCCTCATATCCGCACGACAGCAGGCCCTCCTCCGGGCCGATAAACTCGATGCCGCGCCCCTTGAGCTTCGCGACGTTCTCCTGCGTGGCCGGATGCAGCCACATCTTCCCGTTCATGGCCGGGGCGACCAGCGTTTTGGCCTTGGGATTGAGCGCCAGCGCCACGCAGCTTAGCGCGTCGTTGGCCAGGCCGTAGGCGAGTTTCGCCAGCGTGTGCGCGGTGGCCGGCGCCACCAGCAGCAGGTCGGCTTCGTCCGCCAGTTTGATGTGGGTCGGCTGCCAGCCTTCCTCTTCGTCGTACAAATCGGTGACGACGGGATGCCGCGACAAGGTCTTGAACGCCAGCGGCGTGATAAAATGCAGCGCGTCCGCCGTCATCACCACCCGCACGTCGCAGCCTTGTTTGGCAAGCTGGCTCGTTAACTCCGCCGCCTTGTAGGCCGCGATCGAGCCGGTCACGCCCAGGACTACATTTTTGCTCATGGCCGGTAAGTCGGTGGTTGAAACGCGGTTCGGAAGCGATGGGACATAACCAAATCCGAAAGC
>DATJQG010000300.1:0-2683 GCA_035506015.1 Candidatus Edwardsiibacteriota bacterium | reverse complement strand
CCGGGCGTGGAAGGCGCGCTTGCCGAACGGCCGCAGGGCGGCGGTCAGGTCATCGGCGTTGAGGCCCTTGAGGGATGGTTTGGATTTCACTCGCTGTATCATTCTTTCTTGGTGTCATCCCGAGATCACCCCATGCCTTTCAGAATGAGGGAACAGACCAGACCCTTCAACATGTCAGGCACGATAGTCCTCTCAAGGTGACAGGGCGAAAGCGGAACGATGAATAATGATAATGGAGACGCCATCAAAAGTCAAGGAACAAACCCGGCGCACGCGGGCCTGAGCGTTACCTGCCCGCAGTGCGGCGCGGGCATCGCCTACGACCAGGGCCGGGCCGTGCGCGTCTGCCCGTTCTGCGGCTCGGCGATGGCGGTGCCGGCCGAGCCGGTCACCCGCTGGCTGATCCGCCCGGCGCTGTCCCGCAGCGACTGCTCGCGGCTGCTGTCGGCCTGGTTGTGGGAGAACTACCACGGCGCGGCGCGCGGGCCGGAGATCGTCGCCCAGGAATGGATCGCCTGGCGCTACGATCCGCGGGCCAGCGACGGCACCGGGATGGTGCCGCGGCCGTGCCTGGCCGACCCGTCGCGCTACCCGGAGCTGCACGACCTGCGGATGCCCGCCGGCGAGCAGATCCCGTTCTCCGCGGACGAGGCCCGCAGTTTCGAGCTGCCGCCGCAGCCGGCGTCGGCGGCGGGCGAGCAGGCCATCTACCTGCCGGCCTACATCGCCAGCTTCACGGTCGGGCAGCAGCGCGAACGGGCGGTGATCGAGGCCGCCAGCGGCAAGGTGCGCGGCTATCTGCAACGGGACGGCGCGGCGCGGCTGCGGCGCTGGGCCGCCTTCGCCGTCGCCGCGCTGGTGCTGGCGGCCGAGGCCTTCGCCATCCGCGATATCGCGGCGCGGCTGATCGTAACGGGCCTGAGCTATGCCGGGCTGGAGATCGCGCTGGGACTGGTGTGGGAGGGGCTGTTATGGCGAAAGTAGAGGCGCTGACCTGCCCGGTGTGCGGCGGGCAGGTCGATCTCGAGGAGGGGGCGCAGCGCGGGCAGTGCCTGTCGTGCCGGGCCTCGCTGGCGCTGCCGCTGCCGATGGGCTTCGCCCACTACTACGTCCAGCCCCTGGTGCGGCGCAACGCGGCCCTGACCATCGCCGCCATGGCCACCGACCTGGCGGTCGAGCCCATCGCCGCCAACCTGTATTTCGTGCCGGTGTGGTCGGCCAAAGCCGAGACCTTCGCCTTCATCGCGGGCCAGCGGCCGGTGCGGACGACCGTGATCCCGCGGCTCGACGAGCAGATGGGCATGGGCGAGGAGCTGGGCGACAAGGACCCCCACCGGGAGCGGTTGTCCGGCGGCGAGGTGGTCAAGAAAGGGCTGTGGCTGGCCCAGGAGTTCCGCGAGTTCGGCGTGCGCTGGAGCAACCTGGGCGGGCTGACGGCCGA
Organism: Candidatus Edwardsiibacteriota bacterium; assembly: GCA_035506015.1. GTDB lineage: Bacteria > Edwardsbacteria > AC1 > AC1 > EtOH8 > DATJQG01. Next base: position 1,242 of record DATJQG010000300.1, on the reverse strand, counting down.
CGCCGTGCTGGGCCAGCCGCAGCAGCCGCTGGCCGAGGGGTCGCTGACCGACCTGGGCGCCAGGCTGGAGCCGCACGACCTGCCGCCGGAGCGGGCACTGGCCGAGGCCGAGCGCTTCTTCGCCGGGCACATCCTGTACCTCTACAAGGAATACCCCATCCTCAAGAGCTCGGTGGCCAACCTGCGGATCGAGCGGCGCCTGGTGTATTATCCCGTGTGGTGCCTGTGGGGCTTCACGAAAAAGGGCCGGTTCCAGTGCACGGTGGACGCGGTCACGGGCGACCGGATCGCGGCCCGGCAGCGCCAGAAAGCCGCGCCGCCGCACCCGACCTCATCCCTGCTGGGCGCGCTGGGGCTGGCCCTGCTGCTCTCGATGCTGTACGCCCCGACCAGCGGCTACAACCGCGAGGTGTTCGGCGGCGTGGTGGCGCTGGCCGCGGCGGTGGCGGCCGGCATCGGCCTGAAGAAATACCTGATCGACCGGTTCGTCGAGAAGGCCTGCCGCGCCATCTGGGGGATGTGAGGGACTTCGTCCCTGAGGTCAGAGAAAAAGACCAGAAGACTAAGAGATGGTGACCCAAGAAATGCTGCTGCAACCGTTGAAATGCTCGGCGTGCGGCGCCAACCTGGGCGTCGCGCCGGGCCAGGTGCTGGCGGCGTGCGGTTTCTGCCACGCCGGCTACGAGGTGCTGGGGACCAACCCCGTCGGCTTCTCGCAGGCCCTGGCCGTGACCGATGACCGGCCCGCGCTGCTGCTGCCGTTCTGGCTGGTGCGGTTCGACGTCCACCTGCGCGGCTTCAGCTGCACGTCGCCGAACAAGGTGTCCCCGTACAAGGAAACGCAGCCCGGGCCCGCCGATCAGGCCGACGAGCTGTACGCCAGGCTGGACGGCTCGCGCCAAACCATGCTGATCGCCGCGTTCCGGGCCAACAACTTCATCAACTACACCGCCGACCTCAGCCTGGAGATCACGCGGCGCTGGGACGAGCCCAGACTGGTCAAGCCCGACCACGCGATGCCGTGGCCGCTGTGCCATTACGACCACCTGGACGCCCGCAAGATCGCGTCCGTGCTGCTGAAGGTGAAGGTCAACAAGGACGTCGGCGAGATCGTCGGCCTGGAGTTCGACGCGGAGTGGAAGGAGCATCGATTGATATGGTGGCCGTTCGCGGAGGACGGCGATTTCTGGAGGGACATGAAATACGGGGAGAGGATCCTGAAGAGCGCGCTGCCTGCTGCGG
>DATJQG010000299.1:0-4071 GCA_035506015.1 Candidatus Edwardsiibacteriota bacterium | reverse complement strand
CGAGGACTCGACCGCGGACTGCCAGAACGACGCCGTGTCCCGGAAGACGCCGCAGTGCGCGAACGCCATGCCGCCGAACGCAGCCACCACCAGCATCGCCGCGGCCGCGGCCATGCCGCGCCAGCGCGGGCCCGGGACCCTGATCTGGCCCAGCGCCACCGCCAGCCCGGCCAGCGGCAGGTACAGCCGGTGCTCCAGGAAGCTGACATGGCCGGTGTTGAAGAACGCCGCCGGCAGCAGCAGCGCCACGAACCACGCCAGGCCGAAGCGCAGCGTCCGCCGGTCGGCCGCGCCCCGCCAGCACCACACCACCACCAGCAGCGCCAGCGCGGCCAGCCCGTAGCCGATGCGGACATCGGCCGGGACCGGCAGCACCGAGAGGCCCAGCGGGAGCATCGCCTTGCCGAGGTAGGACAGCATCCCGATCGCCACCGCCCCGCCGTCGGCCGACAGATAGTGCCCCAGGCCGGCGCCCGCCCCCACGACCCGGTGGCGCAAAACGAGATAGAGCAGGATCAGCGCCAGCCAGGCGGCCACTAGCGCCAGCGTGCTGGGCGCGCGCCACCGTTCCCGGCGCACCGCCAGCAGGTAGGCCAGCATTAAAACCGGAAAGAGCAGGAACGTCTCCTTGGCCAGCAGCCCCAGCGCGACGCAGCCCAGGTGCGCCCAGTACCACCGCCATCCACCGGCTGCGATAAAACGGAGCAGCGCCAGCACGGCCAGCAGTGCGCCGGCGGCCATCAGCATGTCGTTGCGCCCCGGGATCCAGGCCACGGCCTGCGTCAGCGCCGGGTGCACCGTGAACGCCAGCGCCAGCAGCAGCGCCGCCAACGGGCCGGTTCCCAGCGCCCGCAGCAACCGGAGGACCAGTGCGGCGCAGGCCAGATGGAGCACGATGTTGCCGAGGTGGTAGGCCCGCGGGTCGATCCCGCCCCACAGCCGGTCCGCCATCAGCGACAGGGTCAGCAGCGGCCGGTAATAGGCGCCGGGAGATTTCCAGAACACGTCGCTGGCGAAGGCCCGTCCCACGTTGTGCCAGTCGCCCAGCAGCGCCCGGTTGCTGACGATCAGATGGATGTCGTCCAGCGATGTGTACCCGAACGACAGCACCCGGGCATACAGCAGCAGCCCGATGCCGCAGATCCAGGCATATGGCCGCCAGCCGGCGGTGAACACAGTCTCGGTCCAGCCGCTGCGGGGTGCCTGCGCTGGCTGCGCCGACACGGTCTGCTTCCCCTCGTGTTTTCGTCGGGAGCTCATGCTCACCTCACCGCCGGCCCCGCGGATCCGTCCTGCCCTGCTGCTTCGGATCTGAACCCGTATCGCAGCGCCAGGCGGTAATGGCGGTCCGCCTGGACCGAATCATGCAGGGCCGCATAGAGCTGGTAGCAATGGTACTGGATCTTGGGATCGGTGGGCGCGCGGGACTCCGCTTGGCGGAATTGGGTCTCGGCCTGATCCAGGCGCCCCGTCTGGTAATACAGCACCGCCAGGTTGTCGTACCCGGCGGGATCGTCCGGGGCCAGCGTTTGGTACCGCAGGAACAGCGCCTCGGCCTGCCGCCATTTCCCCTGGCTTAGACTGATCCCTGCCAGGTTGTTGACCGCCAGCGCGTTCCCGGGTTCGCGGCGCAGCAGTTGTGACAACACCCGTTCGGCCTGGCCGTATTTTCCCTGGCCGGCATAGAGCATCGCCAGGTCGTTATCCACCCAAGAATGACCGGGCTCAAGTTTGATGGCCCGCTGCCACGCCGCTTCCGCCCCGTCCGCGTGGCCCGCAGAGGCCAGCGCTCGGCCCAGCATCGCCCAGGCGTGGAACGACCGGGGATTGCCCCGCCGCAGGCGCTCGAACACCGCCGCGGCGCGCTGGGGCTCGCCCACCTGCAGATAGAGCAGGCCCAGGCTGTCCAGGACTGTGACATCGCCGGGACGCGCGTTCAAGCTGACCACATACCGATATTCCCTCCGGATCAACGAATCCGGCTGGAAGCCGAGCGCCAGCGCCCGCTGGAAATAGACCAGTGCCGAATCGTATCTGGCCTGTAAAATGAAGCTGTGCGACAGATAGGCGTTATGTTGCTCGTTGCCAGGGTCGTATGACAGCGACCGCAGGAACTGCTGATGCGCGGCCGCCAGGTCGCCCTGCCGCTCCAGCGCGATGCCCTGGGCGTTGGCGATCATCGCCAGCCGGGAGCCATCGCCGGTCTGCTGCGCAGCGCGATCGAGCGCGTCCCTCGCCCGCTGGTATTGCCCGAGTTCGTTCTCGACCAGGCCCAGGTGATACAATGCGCCGACATCATCGGGAGCGAGCCGCAGCCCTTGTTCCAGCGCGCGCTCTGCTTGGCGGTATTCTCCCGCCTCGTAGTACCGCTGGCCCAGGCCGCGCCAGGCCAGCAGCGAGTGGGGCGATGTCCTGGCCGCGCTTTGCCAGAACGTGTACTGGTCTGTGAATACCCGGCTGTGGACGACCGTAGCCACCGAGCACAAGACCACCAGGACGGCCGCTGCCGGTGCCAGGCGGCGCCGCCGCGCGTTCCGCACCGCATTCGTTTCGAGCACCGCCAGCAGCAGGCCGGCCAACGGCAGGTACAGCCGGTGCTCCAGGAAATGGATCTCGCTGTCGGTCTTGATGAAGCTGGGGATCAGGAACAGCGCGAACCACGACAGCCCGAACCAGAACCTGCCCCGGTCGGCCACGCCCCGCGCCAGCGCCAGCGCCGCCAGCCCGGCCAGCGCGACCGCGCCGTACAGCGGGCGGGCGTCATCGGGATGGGGCAGCACCGACAGGTTCACGGGCAGCGCGATCTTGCCCAGGTAGGACAGCAGGCCCAGCGCCGCTTCGCGCGGGGTGGCGAACGAGGTCAGCGAGAACGCGCTGCCCGCGCCGATGGCCAGCCGCCGCGCCACGAACCACAGCACCAGACCAGCCGACCAGACGGCAACCAGCAGCAGCCAGCGGCCACGGGTAGGTTTTTGGTCCGCGGCCAGGAGCAGGTACAGCAGGCCGGCCGCGGGCAACACCACCGCCAGCTCCTTGACGAACAGGGCCAGCAGCAGCGCCAGCCCGTGCAGCGCCAGCCACCGCGCCGACCCGTCTTTTGTGTAGCGGATCAGCGCCAGCAAACCGCACCAGACCGCGATCGCCAGCAGGATGTCGTTGCGGCCCGGGATCCAGCACACCGCCTGGGCCAGCACCGGATGGCACGCGAATAGCAGCGCCGCCAGGAACGACGGCAGGCGGCTCGCGCCCAGCCCCTGCAGCAGCAGGAACAGCAGGCAGGCCGCCAGGGCGTGAAGCAGGATATTGGTGAGGTGGTAGCCCCGGGCGTTGGTGCCGCTCCACTGGGCGTCGGCCATCAGCGACAGGGTCAGCAGCGGCCGGTAGTAGGCGCCGGGCCGCTTCCAGAACACGTCGCTGGCGAAGGCCCGCCCCGCGTTGCGCAGGTCGCCCAGCTGCGCGTAATTCGACCGGACCAGGTGGACGTCGTCCAGCGAGGTGAAGCCGAACGTCAGCGACCGCCCGTAGACCAGCAGCCCCAGCAGCGCGATCCAGAGATACGGCCGCCAGCCCCGCAGCAGCCAGCGCTCCAGCCGCCCGCCCGTTTCCGTCATCGGCCCGCGCTTACTTCCTGATGATGGACAGCAGCTCGCGGCGCTTCTCCTCCAGCAGCGCCTCGCCGTTGGCCTCGATGTTCAGCCGCAGCAGCGGCTCGGTGTTGGACGGCCTGATGTTGGCCCACCAGTCGGGATACGAGATGGTCAGCCCGTCCAGCAGGTCCAGCTGCGCGCCCTTGTTCCTGTAGACCTCCTCCAGCTGCTCCAGCTTGGCCTTGATGTCGCTGACCGTGCTGTTGGTCTCTGGGATGCGGAAATAATGGTCGATCCCGGCCACCAATTGCGACAGCGGCTTGGCCTCTTCGCTGATCAGCTGCCAGCAGACCAGAAACGCGATCAGCCCGGAGTCGGCGAACCAGAAATCGCGGAAGTAGAAGTGCCCCGAGTGCTCGCCGCCGAAGATCGCATTCTCCTCACGCATCTGCGCCTTGATGAACGAGTGCCCGACGCGGGTGCG
>DATJQG010000298.1:0-5363 GCA_035506015.1 Candidatus Edwardsiibacteriota bacterium | reverse complement strand
TCAGCAGGGACAGGGCGTCGCAGAAATGCTGATAAGCCAGGTCGTACTGGCAGAGCCGCAGCTGGGCCCAGCCCAGTTTCTGTTGGAGTGACGCTTGATCAACGGTGGAACAAGCCAGCGGCCTAATGAGTTGCAGTGCCGCCAGCGCCTCGTTGAAACGTGATTGGCTGGACAGCAGTTCCGCCACCTGCAGTCCGGCGGAGAACTGGTCTGCATTCGTCATGGCCATCTGGTACTGCTGTTGCGCCGCAGCCAGTTCGTCGTGATCTGCTTGGTCTGTGATATTCATGGTCCTTCGAACGTATGTTGTTAGATCTTTGGGGCGTGCGGATCGAACGTCCTTTCATAGTTCCTGCTCCATGGCATAGAACATCTTCACGTCGCCCGGGGGAAAATGTACCCACTGCTCGTCGATCAAATACTTCAATTCCTCCCACAGCACCTTCTCCTCGAGTCCCAGCTCCAGCCGCAGCTCGAACACGCTCTTGACGCCGTTGATGGCCTTGAGCAGCAGGTTGGTGCGCAGCCGCGCCGGGAAGCTGCGGGTGCCCTTGATCTCGGCCGCAGGCTTCTGTTTCGGAACCAGCCGGTACCAGTCGGTGTGGGGCGGCTGGTCGGTGACCAGTTTGGCCGCCAGCAGGTCGGCCAGCAGGGTGCGGGCTTCCAGCTCGCTGCCGAACGACTGGCAGATGGCGGCGATGGTGCGGCGGCCGTTGACCAGCGAGAGCGCTTTCCAGTGCTGCCGCGAGATCTGGGGCGGCGCGTCGATCTCGGCGCAGATGTAGATGCGGGTATCGTCGCCGGGCATCCGCTGGCGCACCTGGGTCAGCTCGTCGTGGTGGTGCAGGGCTTCCAGCAGCACCGCCATCGCCGGCTTGTTGACCGTCCGGTTGAGCGAACGAAGGTCGGGCAGGAAACTGAACGATGCGCTCTTCCAGCCGGCGATCGTCGTCAGCGCGGCCAGCCCGGCCTCGTCGCCGACCACGGCATGGGTCAGGATTTCGCGCTCGAAGTATAGCGACCCCGCCTGCTGCGTCGCCGAGTTGCGCAGCCGCAGCTCGCCGGTCTTCTGCCCCAACACGATCAGCTGGACGATGTCGGGCAACAGGAAGTCGGTCAGCAGCCCGGACAGGTGGAACGGTGTATCAGTCATCGGTCGCTTGCCAACAATAGGAGTAGATAGAAAGCGTCGTACGTCATACTGTGATCCAGGCCAGTCGGTCAGGCGACCGCTTGGCCCGGCCCTTCATTTTTGCGGTCAGCCGACCCAATTCATCGCCCGGCAGCGGTGCGGGGGTCTGAAGGAAGATGACCACCGCGCTGACGGTCAGCAATGGATAGCAGGCGGGGTTGCCGTCGCGGCCGATCGACTCGTAATAGCCGCGGCGGCGGTCATCCTCGTCGAACAGCATCCGGGCGCAGTCCGCGAACTCGGCGACGATCGCCGGAGCCAGCCGCGCCAGCGGCTCGATATCCTCGTCATGGTATCCGCCCGCCGCGAAGAAGTCGTCGCCACCAATATGGCCGGCGAACAGGCCGTGCTGGGACGCGGCCTTGCGCAGCAGGTCGGCGAACAGCATGATGGCGCGGTCTCCGATCCGGAACCCGTAGCGGTCGTTGAACGGCTTGAAGTTGTCGATATCAAAATGGAGGAACACCGTCGGCCGGCCCCGCTGCTGCAGCCGCTCGGCGATGTACTGGCCGATCATCACGTTGCCCGGCAGCTTGGTCAGGGGGTTCTGGTCCCGCGCCAGGTCCAGGCTCTTCTCGTGGATGGCGTTGAGGATGGCGCCGGCGGTGAGGAACCCGGCGTAGCGGCCGTTCCTGGTGACAAGGATCCCCTCCGGTGAATCGCACAGGGCGAATTGTTCCACCACCCGCTCCAGCCGGCTGTTGAGCTCGGCCACCGGGCACTTGCTGATGAAGTCGGCCAGCGCCCGCCCGGCCGAGCGGTTCATCAGCAGGTCCTTGCCGTAGGGCGAATAGACGAATTCCTTGAAGTCCTTTTCCCGGACGATGCCCACCGGCTCGCCGTGCTTCGTGACCACCGGGAAAAACGTGGCGTAATGGTCGCGGCGGAACCGCTCGAACAGGTGGCGGATGTCATGGTCGGGCACGCGGATCGGCTCGATCGCCTCGACCTGGCCCGCGATCAAGGTTTTGTCGTCGCGGGGCTGCCGTCGGTCGCTATGGTTGAGGTCGGCCACGAGCTGATAATGGGGCTTGATGCGGAGGATGTCCTGCTGCGGCACCTGCACGAGGAAGCCCTGCACGAAATCGCAGCCGATCTGCTTGCAGGCGTAGAATTCGTTCTCGGTCTCAACGCCCTCGGCGATCACCTCCACGCCCAGCACGTGGGCCAAGTCGATGATGGCCGTCACGAACAGCCGCTTGCGGGCGTCCTCGGCCAGACCGGCGATGAAAAAGCGGTCGATCTTGATGAAGTCGGGTTCGGAATGGTAGAGCTGTTGCAGGCCGGAGAAACCCGAGCCAAAGTCGTCGATTGCGATCTTGTAGGACTGCTGCTTATTGAGGCTGAGAATGGCCTTGGATTCCAGATTGGACGTGATGTCGTGGCGCTCGGAGAGCTCGAAACACAACGCTTGGTTGGGCAGCCCGTGTTCCTTCAGGATCAGCGATGTCCGGCCAGGCAAGAAGTCGGGCATCAGCATGATCCGGTTGTCGATGTTGTAGAACATCGTGATCGACCGATGGAAGGGCAGCGCGGCGAACTTGGCGATGGCGGCAGCCCGCAGCTGCAGGTCGACTTGATAGAGCAGCCGGTCGCGGAAGGCCTGGTCGAAGAAATCCTGGATCGACGTGAAGCCGGCGTCAGCGGTGTCCCTCAGCAGGCACTCGACGCCATAGCAGTCGCCAGTATGGATGTTGACAATCGGCTGGAGGGCGAAATCGACCAAGGAAAGGCGGTGTTCCCACGCTGCGTCCATGGGGCCGATGATACCACGGTGGTTTTACGGCGGCGGTACGCCGCGGTTAAGAACGGGTTAATTAGCAGTCCGGCACGCGGGTGGGTGCTCCGGGCGTTCGCGCGCTGGATCAATCGTCAAGACGGCTTCGCCGCCGTCACCGGTGTCTCGCCCCCGCAGCTCGATCCGGGTCACGGGGCGGTTGACCGAGCAATTTTGGAAGACCAGGTGAATGTCATCGAGCCAGATCATGTGTTCAGCGACGCTGGTCATCGCGCGGTAGCTCCCGTTCCAGTTGACCAGCCATATCACCTGTCGTGGAAAGCGATGGAACGATATCCGGTAGCACCCGCTGGTGTCCGGCGTGATGGTATATCCGTAGGCCAATCGCTCCAGTACGTTCAGCGGCTTCGTGGCGCCGCTCCCCGCTTGATGCCAGTAACAGCAGATCAACCCGTGCGGGTTGTTCGCATCGCAGTTCCTGCGGGCATCGAAACAAACGTAGTTGCCATTGGTGTTCTTGCTGATGGTGAACAGGCGGTTCGTTTGAGGCGGAATAGCTTGACCGCCGAGAAGATGAATGATGGTCAGGATGAGTATCGTTCGCATGGCTGTTTCCTACCCCGGATGATACGTCAGAACGGTTCTTCCAACAAGGTCCACCGTGTCATCGCAATATACCATTTGCACGTTATCGCGACATTACCCGCGGGTTAACAATGTGCGAACCCCGTGGCGCATCGCCACGGGGTCTTTATCGGCTGACCAATGATCGCTGAGAATGGGGTGGGAGATCCGATACAAGGATGATCAGCTTGATCCCCGAGCGATCATCGCCCATGGATCTGGTTCGATGCCAGTTCGATCGTCAGGGGCGCCCGGCCGAAATGCTCGAGCAGGATCACCGCCGTCAACAGCAGCAGCAGGGGCTGCTGCATGACCGTCGCGCGATCCCCGGCTGGCGCGCCGGTGGTGGCGAGGTCCAGCATCCATTGCGGACGGCTGCGGCGCGGGGCCGCGTGGCCATCGGCAGCCGTCAACCGCACATGATGGGCCGCGCCGTCCATCAGCAGTGTCCCGGCGTCCCGGCCGGCCGGATTGAACACGCCGATCTGCCGGTCGCTGTACCAATTGCTGATCACGAGGTTGGGAACGAAAAGGCTTTGGCGGTGGATCAGCCACGAACCCTCGTCGGCCGAGGCGCGGTAGCGGCTGCGCCAGGCGGAAAGCCGGTCCAGACGGCCGATGACCAACCGGTCGTCGTGCAGCTCGAACCGGTTGCGTCCGGAAGGGTGGAGGGTGACCATCTGGCGCTGCCCAGTGCCCGCTAGAGCCGCTTAAGCTGGGATGGGGCCATCAGCCAGCAGAGCTGGGCGCATTTGCCGTATTCCAACCGCTCGGCCGTCAGCTTGCAGAGCCCGCCCCGCTTGAAGATGATCTGCAGGCTGTCGTCGCCGACCAGCAGCATCGAGATCAAGGCGCTCATCGACGTCTCGTGGCCGACCAGCAGCAGGGCCTTGGCTTCGTGGTGGTCGCGGGCGATCTCCCGGATCAGGACGGCCGAGTTGCCGCGGGGCGCCAGGTGCGGGCTGAAGCGCAGGTGTTTTTTCTTGCGGAACACGTCGGCCACGATCTCTGCGCTCTGCGTGGTGCGCAGCAGCGGGCTGGCGATGATGGCGTCGAACTCCAGCTCCAGGTCTTTCATCCCCTGGGCGATCCGCAGCATCTTGCGCTCACCCTTCTTGCTGAGGCTGGTGTCGTCGTCGTGTTTGGTGCCGTCCTCGCCGGACTCGAGGGTGTTGGCGTTCCTGAGGAAGTACAGGTCCATGATCGTTCGCTCCCTCGCGTTTAGGATGTCAGGACCTGTTCGACCCGGATCTGCAGTTCCCGGCCGACGATCTTGGGCACCCGGCTGCCGTTGACCACGTCGAAGCCGTAGATCCGCTGCATCTTCTTGAACTCGCCAGCCAGCATCCGTTGGTACTTGATGAAATCGGTGTACATGTCGCCGCTGTGCAAGATGTCCATGCCCGATTCCCAGTAGTCCAGCATCCTGCCGGCCCGGAACAGCCGCTGCGCCAGCACCGCGGGCGGCACATCGAGGTAGAACACCGCGTCGGGGATCAGCGCGATGGAGTAGACCTGCTTGATCCACTCGTCGTCCATCTTGCGGACGATGGCCCGGGCCATCATGGTGTAGATGTAACGGTCGGCCAGCACGATGAACGACGAACGCAGGGCCGGCACGATCTTGTTCTCCAGCTGGTCGGCGAAATCCGTCGCGTAGAACAGGGTCTGGGTGATCGGCCCCAGCGTGTTGCCCTGCTTGGCCTGCTCCAGCTCCTCGCTGACCAGCATCGAGCGCTTCAGCCCCACCTCCTCGGTGGCGTAGCCGCTGCGCTCCAGCCAGTCGCGCAGCAGGTTGATGTGCGTGGT
>DATJQG010000297.1:0-3288 GCA_035506015.1 Candidatus Edwardsiibacteriota bacterium | reverse complement strand
CTCCGGCGTCGGGATCAGCAGGCCGGGCTCCCGCTCGGAGTGCAGCCCCACCTGGTCGCGGCCGTGGCGCTTGGCGCTGTAGAGGTCCTGGTCGGCCGACTCGAACAGGGTCAGCCCGTCGTCGCCGTGGTCGGGGTAGGTGGCGATGCCGATGCTGAGCGTGATCTTCAGCCGGCCGAACTCCCGCTGGTGCGACTCCTCGATGATCCGCTGGCTGACCCGCAGCGACTGCCCGTAGTCGGTGCGGGGCAGGATGCAGACGAACTCGTCGCCGCCGTAGCGGCAGACGATGTCGCTCTTCTTGACGGTGCGCAGCAGGAACTCGCCGAACTCCCGGATCACGCGGTCGCCGCAGGCGTGGCCGTAAGTGTCGTTGATCGTCTTGAAGAAATCGATGTCGATCACCACCAGCGACAGCGGCCGGCGCGCGGTCTGGGCCTCCTTCAGCAGCCGCGGCAGGGTCTGGCCGAAGTAGCGGCGGTTGTACAGCCCGGACAGGTCGTCCCGGAATTCCAGCTCGTCGCTCATCCTTGGCCCCCGCTTGTTCCCCTTACCACTTGGGCCGCTCGGTGATCTGGTAGGTGCTGTTGCAGTAGGGGCAGGTGATGAACACCGCGCCCTCCCGCACCGCCACCGCGTCCTTGGACAGCGGCGCGCCGCACTGCTGGCACTTCATTTGGTCGGCCGTGGCGCCGCCGCTCAGGTCGATCTTCTGCACCACCTCGACCTTCTGGTCGGGCCGGGGCTCCGAGCGCTTGATCGCCGCCGCGATGCCCGCGCCCACGGCGATCAGCGCCAGGCCGGTGATGATCCGCGCCCCCGGGCTGCGGGTGTACTCGGCCCGCGCCGACAGCAGGAACAGGATCCCGAACACCACCAGCACCACCGTGACGATGTAGCCGATCATTTTCATGGGCGCGCCCTCTCCTTTGCGGCAATGGTCATTTGACGATCGCGGAGAACACCTGCTCACCGATCAGCACCAGGGTCATCGCGATCAGCAGGATGGTCGACGACCAGCCCACCACGTTCTGGAACCGGTTGTTGACGTGCGTCCCCATCAGCTTGGGGTCGTTGACCATCAGGATCATCGAGATCAGCACCACCGGCAGCAGCACCGCGTTCAGCACCTGCGACCAGATGGTGATGGCGATCAGCGGCGCGTTGGGGATCAGGATGATGGCCACGGCCACCAGGATGATGAAGCTGAACAGGGTGTAGAACTGGGGCGCCTCGGACAGCCGCTTGTCGATGCCGGCCTCGAACCCGAAGGCCTCGCAGACGTAGAAGGCCGTGGCCAGCGGCAGGATGATGGCCGCGAAGAACGAGGCCACGAACAGGCCGAAGGCGAACACCTGCGAGGCCAGGGCGCCGGCGAAGGGCTTGAGGGCCATCGCCGCGTCGCGGGCCTCGTTGATCACGATGCCGTTCTTGTGCAGGGTGGCCGCGCAGGCCACGACGATGAACGAGGCCACCACCACCGTCACCACGCAGCCCACGATCACGTCCCAGAAGGCGTACTTGTACTCCTCGATCTTGATCCGCTTCTCGATCACGGCCGACTGCATGTAGAACTGCATCCAGGGCGCGATGGTGGTGCCGACGATGCCCAGCACCATGCTGAGGTAGGCGGTGTTGACCTTCATCGCGGGGCGGACGTAGCCGCAGGCCACCTGCTGCCAGTCCGGCTTGGCCATCAGCGCCGAGACGATGTACGACAGCAGGCAGAAGCTGAAGAACAGGAAGATCCGCTCCGAGATCTTGTAGTTGCCCTTGACCACGATCACCCAGACGAAGGCCACGGCGATCGGCACCGACAGGTATTTGCTGACGCCGAACACCGCCAGGCTGCCGGCCACCCCGGCGAACTCTGCCGCGGTGTTGCCGATGTCGGCGGTCACCAGCCCCAGGAAGATCAGGAAGGTGATCTTGACCCCGAAGTTCTCGCGGATCAGGTCGGCCAGGCCCTTGCCGGTGACGATCCCCATCCGGGCGTTCATCTCCTGCACCACCGCCAGCAGGATGAAGCAGGGGATCATCGTCCACAGCAGCGAGTAACCGTAGGTGGCGCCGGCCACCGAATAGGTGGTGATGCCGCCGGCGTCGTTGTCGACGCTGCCGGTGACGATGCCCGGCCCCAGGATCGACAGGAAGATCAGGAAATTGCGCAGCGCCGGGCTGCTCTTGATTTTGGCGAATATGTTCATGGCACAGGATGCGGGGCTGCGGTTGGAGGATGCGGGTCGGGCGGCCGTCCGTGCGCTACAGCGGGAACGGGAACCGTTTCCGTTTCGACCGCTTCCACTTCTCGGGGATCACCTGCTCCATCACGTCGTCCACCGTGATCACCCCCAGCACCGCGCGGTGCTGGTCGACCACCGGCAGCAGCACCAGGTCGTACTTGGAGAACAGGTCGGCCACCTCGTGCAGCGGCGTCTCCGGCCGCACCGCCGGGATCTCCGGGGAAAGGATGCTTTCGACCAGGGCCTGCGGCTCCGAAACGACCAGGTCGCGCAGCGACAGCACGCCCACCAGCTGTTCCTGCCCCTCGGTCACCACCAGGTTGTAGGCCACCTCGGGCTCGGGCTGGTCGGTGCGGAACTTCGTCAGCACCTGCTCCACCGTCTGGCCCCTGGTCACCGCCAGGTACTCGTTGTTCATGATGCCGCCGGCCGTGTCCTCCGGGTATTGCAGCAGCTCCTGGACGCCGTCCTTCTCCTGCTTGTCCATCTCGGCCATGATCTCGGTGGCCGTGTCCTTGGGCAGGTCGTTGATCAGGTCGGCGGCGTCGTCCGGCTCCATCTCCTCGATGATGTCGGCCGCCTCGGCGGGCTTGATCTCCTCGACGATGTCGCTCTGCATCGCGGGCTCGACCTCGGTCAGCGCCTCGGCCGCGGTCCCGGGATTGAGCCGCTCCAGCAGGTCGGCGCCCTTGGTCACGCCCAGCTCCTCGACGATGTCGGCCAGGTCGGCGGGGTGCAGCTTGGCCAGCTTGTCGAAGGTGGACTTGAGGTCCGGGTCCAGCGGCTCGATGTCGGCCCAGGCCATCCGGCGGTTGAGCCGGCCCAGCTTCTCCGGCAGGTCGACGGTCACGCCCATCCGCTGCAGCAGGCCGGCCAGGCCGGCGTCCACCCAGCGCACCACGTACTGGCCCTTGTCCTCCTGGACCTCGATGTCGTTCACCCGGTAGACCTTCTTGCGCTTGGTGTCGACCACCTGCTTGTCCAGCACGTGCTCGGCCAGAAAGACGCTCTGGTCGGTGACCGCCAGCTCGCCGCACTCGGCCAG
>DATJQG010000296.1:0-4603 GCA_035506015.1 Candidatus Edwardsiibacteriota bacterium | reverse complement strand
TTCCAGGAGGCGAAGACGGCGCCGATGCCGCCCCAGAGCTGCTCCCGGGGGTCATCCGGGAAGGGCTTCCCGAGGACGTCGAGGACCTTCTCCTTGAACCGGTCGCACAGGTCCTTCAGATCGGCCTCGGAAATGTCGGCGTCCGTCTTGTAGCCCTTCCGCTGCTTGACCTCGCCCAGCATCCGGTCCAGTTGCTGGCGGATGCCCTGGCCCTCGGCCGGCTCGATCCCCGCCGCCTTCTCCATCACCACGTCGGAGTACATCATGATCAGCCGGCGGTAGGCGTCGTAGACGAAACGGCCGTTGCCGGTCTTGGCGATCATGCCGGGAATCGTTTTCGAACAGAGCCCGACGTTGAGCACGGTCTCCATCATCCCGGGCATCGACTTGCGGGCGCCCGAGCGCACCGACAGCAGCAGCGGGTTTTGGGGATCGCCGAAGGGCATGCCCATCGCCTTCTCGACGCGGGCCAGCGCGGCATCGACCTGCTTTTTCAGCTCGGCCGGATATTTCTTGTTGTTCTTATAAAAAACGGTGCACATCTCGGTGGTGATGGTGAACCCGGCCGGCACCGGGATGCCCAGGTGGCACATCTCGGCCAGGTTGGCGCCCTTGCCGCCCAGCAGGTTCTTGTCGTCGGCGCCGCCCTCGGCGGTCTTGCCGCCGAAGAAATACACGTACTTCGCCATGGCTCTGTCTCCTTTGGAACTATATGAAGAATGTAGTGAACAAGGGCGGAACTGGTATTGTAGCACAACAGGTGATTATTTTCAATGGGTACGGGCCGAACCCCGGGTGCCGTACCAGCAGGAGGTCCGGGACAAGAGAGAACCCCTTCCCGGCCGGGAAGGGGCGGCGATCGGCCGTTCGCGGCTCATTTCCGGATTGCCATCGCCTTCTTGAGGTGCCCCTCGCTCTCGGGGACATCAGCGGGGCGAGGCAGGCCGTCGACTGCGGCATCAGGTTCATCTGCCCGCGAGCTCTTCGCGTGCCGCCTGCATGTCGGTCTGAAAATCGCTGTTCGCCGTCAAGGCCCCGACGACCAGCAGGGCCAGCGAACGGCCGCCCTCGATATCGACCGGATAATGGACGCCCGCTTCGATCCTGTGGCGCGCGACATCCTCGGCGCGCGCGCGCAACCTGGGCAGCTGGTCCGGGAAGAGCATGCCGAGCACTTCGGCCAGGACGCGCGATTCGGCGGTGTGCCCGCTGGGGTAGGCGGCGGTGGCCGTCGAATCCACACAGAGCCTGATCCGCGGATCGGCCAGGTACGGCCTGCGCGTATGCCAGTACCGCTTGTGCGCATCGACCACCTGCTCCGTGGTGCATTCGACGCGGTCGAGCAGGGCCGCCGTCCTGGGCAGCCGTTCGCGGCTGAACGAAGGTTCCAGCGTGTCGGTCATCAACGCGACGAGAAAGTTCTGCTCATGCCTGATCGCCGAGATCTCGGCCGGCGGCAACGAACGCTGCGCCGCCCGCACCGCTTCGATCTGCGCTTTCCAGGCCCCGCTGCCCTCCGCCGGTGGCGGCGGCAAGAGCTGGGGCGGCAGCGATTGCGGCTCGAAATACGTCCGCGCGGCCGTATCGGCCCACGACGCCCGGGGCGCGGCGGCAGCCCACAACCAGGCGACAGCGACCAGGAAAAGACCGGCACAGAGAAATGGCCGGCCGGCTTTGCCGTGGTTGAAGGATGCTCTTGCCGATGGTTTTCCCCTCATGATCCTTGTCTCCGTGAATGTGATGATGTTTCGCCTCCTGGCGCTGCGCTGCCCGGTTCCGGGCACGGGTCATCAGTATGATCGCGGAAACATCCGCTGGTCCGCTGGGGCGGGGGCATCTTAAGGGGGCAGCGCTTACCGCCTGATCGCCATCGCCTTCTTGAGGTACTCCTCGCCCTCGGGGAACTTCAGCAGGGCGAAGCAGACCTGCGACAGGCTGCGCAGCGTGGCCTCGACCTTGGGGTGGCCGGGCCCCAGCATCCGCTCCCAGATCGACAGCGCCTTGAGGTAGTGCTTCTCGGCCTCGGCGTTGCGGCCCTCGGTGAAGAACAGCCCGCTCAGCTTGGCGTAAGCCTCGGCCACGTCGGGGTGCCGGGTGCCCAGCGACTGCTCCAGGATCCCGATGGCGCGGTGCAGCAGCTGCTCGGCCTGCTGGAAATGGCCCTGGATCAGGTGGCATTCGGCCAGGTTCTGCAGCGACGCCCCCAGCGCCGGGTGGTCGGGCTCCTGGGAGCGCTCGATCAGGCCGATGGCCTGCTCGAACATCTGCGCGGCCTCGACGTACTTGTGCTGGGCCATGTAAAGCTGGCCCAGCCCGTTGCAGGCCAGCGCGATGTCCGGGTGCGACGGCCCGGACAGCCCGGTGCGGATGGCGATGGTCTGCCGGTACATCGTCTGCGCCTCGTCGTACCGCCCCTGCGCGGCGTAGATCTCGGCCAGGTTGTTGATGGTCACGGCGGGCAGCGGATGCTGCTCCCCGTGCCGGGCGCGGACGATGTCCAATGCCTTGAGGCAGTAGGTCTCGGCCTCGGTCAGGCGTTTGGCGACCGTGCAGAACCCGGCGAGGTTGGTGTAGATGCGGGCCAGCACGATGTCGCCGGGCGGCACCTGCCGCAGGTAGATGCCCAGCGCCCGGAAGAGCATCTGCTCGGCCTTGGCGAGGTTTCCCAGCGTCTCCTGGACCGAGCCGAAATTCGACAGGGTGTTCGCCACCTCGAGGTGGTCCGGCCCCAGCGCCCGCTCGCGGATCGCCAGCGACTTCTCGTAGAGCGGGATCGAGTCGAAGTAGCGGCCCTGCTGGCTGTAGACCACCGCGATGTTGTTGAGCGACGCCGCCACCTCGACGCTCTCCGCCCCGAACGCCGCCTTGCGGATCTCCAGCGCCCGGATGTAATAGTCGCGGGCCAGGTGGCGGCGCCCGGCGTTGGCGTTGAGCCCTGCCAGGTCGTTGAGAGGCTTGACCAGCCCGGGATCGGCCCTGGGCAGATCGCGCTCGGCACGGGCCAGCGCCTGCTCGGCGTCCCTCAGTTTTTGGCGGACTTCCTCGTTCATGGCCGCTCAGTTCCGTATCGGCTGCGGCACGGGCAGGTCGATCTCGGCGAAGCCGCCGCAGACCTGGTCGGCGGCGGCCAGCCTGTCGCGGCCGTAGGTGGTGGTCAGCGCCGCGCAGCGCATGCCCGCCCGCTGGGCGGCCTCGATGCCGAACGGCGAGTCCTCGATCACCAGGCACTCGTCGGGTGCTGTCCCCAGCTTTTTCGCGGCGTACAGGAAGATCGCGGGATCGGGCTTGCCCACGCCCCCGACCTCGGCCACGGTGTACATCCGCTCGCCGAAGTATGACGAGAGCTTCAGCCGCGCGTCGGCCAGCGCCAGCAGCTCGGGATGCAGCGACGTGGCGATGCAGGTCTTGTAGGCGTCGCCCAGCGACCTGAAAAATCCGGTGAAGCCGGGCACGAACTCGACGTGGGACGCGAACAGCCCGCGCACGATCTCCATCCGCTCCAGCGCCAGCTGCTCCGGATCGCCGCCGAAGCCGTAGCGTTCCTGCATGATCCGGATCGCGCCCACCAGTGATGACCCGGTCATCAAGTGCTTGAGCTTGTCGCGGTCGTAGGCCAGGCCGCGGCGCCGCAGGAACTCGTCCTGGGCCCGGTCCCACAGCGGCTCGGAATCCAGCACCACGCCGTCGCAGTCGAACAGGATGGCGGTGATCATTGATCGACCGTTCCGCCGTTCCTGATCTGGCCGAAGCGGCAGACCTTGTTGCGCCCGCCGTGCTTGGCGGCGTACAGCGCCTCGTCGGCGGCCTTGATCAGGTCGGGCTTCTTGGCCGCGTCCTGCGGGCTGGCCGCCACTCCCAAACTGATGGTGACCGACAGCTCGCCTGCGGTCGTGGGGAATTTCTTGTCCGCGATGGCCCGCCGCACCTGCTCGGCCAGCTTGGCCGCCTCGATGTCGGTGCGCCCCGGCCACACGGCGATGAACTCCTCGCCGCCGTAGCGCGCCACGAAGTCGTACGACGAGATGGCCTCCCGCAGCCGCGCCGCCACCTCCTTCAGCACCGCGTCGCCCACGGGATGGCCGTACGTGTCGTTGAGCTTCTTGAAGTGGTCGATGTCGAACAGCGCGACGGCCAGCGGCGTGCCCTCGGCCTTGGCCAGCGCCTCGGCCAGGTACTCCTGGAAGCGGCGGTGGTTGGCCAGCCCGGTCAGGCCGTCGCGCACGGCCATCTGTTCCTTCTCCTCGTACTGCGCCGCGCTGCGCAGGGCCAGCGCGAACTGCCCGGCCAGCAGGTGGACGGCCGACTGCCCCAGGTCGAAGGCCCGCGGCCGGCGGCTCTCCAGCACCAGCACGTAGTGGCACCGGTCCTCGTACAGCAGCGGTCCGGCCAGCACCGAGCGGAAGCCGTGGTCCTGGCGCTCGCCGCGCGAGAAGCGCGGCACGGCCACGGCCCGGCGGTAGAAGTCGTCGATCAGCCGCCATTCCCTCGTCCGCACCGCCTGCTCGGCCAGCGAGCCGGCCAGGTCGATCGTCGAGCCGGCGATGGGATAGCCGACCGCCGGCGGGTCCGACAGCAGCACGGCGGCCTGGTCGGAACCCGGCCG